>JAEUJT010000049.1 GCA_016793525.1 Archangium sp.
GTTCGGTCGATGCGAGCGGGCGGCAGCATCACCTCGGTGAAGAGCTGCCCGAAGCCCGGCACGGGGCTGTTCTGTCGCACAGCGTGAAGTGGCTTCACGCTCCAGCCGGTGAGGCCGGCCGCGGTGAAAACCTGGGTCACCCCGTCGGGCACCACCCATTCCGACAGCCAGTCGGTCGCACCGCCGATTTCGTTGGGGCGAATTTTCAGCCGGCTGAGCGCGAGCCCGTGAGGCAGCCGAACCAACGCACCGGGGCGCGCCTGAAACAGCGGGCAGTGCTGAAGGGCGACGTCGTTCGCGGCGCGTTCTGCCCGCGTTTCAGTGATGATTTTGCCGCGGAGCTCGAGTTGCAACCACGCGCAGCTTTCAATCTCTTGCCGCGAAAATGAACCGACGGGGTTGACCCACATGCCGGCGGTGTCGGGCGCGCGCTCTACGATTCGGCGAAACAAGGGCGAGGTGCTGTCGGTCTCAATCAACCCAGAGCGTGGGTCGATGGCGGCGGCGATGGCCGGGTCGAGCGAGAGCACCGGTACCGAGGCGGGCCGGGGCAGAATGCGGAGCGTCAGGCGCACCTGGCGAGTCTGGCGGCGTGTTGCCGTCTTCGTACAAAAAAACCACGCAGGCCTCGTCGGTGAGTTGTTCCCACGCGGTGGCCGGCTGTCTCCGAAACAGCAGGCGGCAACGGGCGCCGTGCCGGAACAGCCCACCCAGCTCCAATTCCGAGCAGCGAGCTCTCGGTGTCCTAGGCAGCAGCCCGCGAGAAAGCCCCCAAGCCTGGCTGCAGGCCCCGCTTCGATTGCTTCTGGCAGAGCAACGACCCGCGCGAGGGCCTTGCCGGCGGTAGCGGCTCGCCGCGATGACGAGCACCATGCCGCGAAGGCAATGCAACCGCTGCGTCGAGGCGGGTCGGCCGGCCTTCGACCTGGAGGGTGAAGCGCCAGAAGTCGCCGTCAGCGCGGGCCAGGGCTCCGGGCCGCAACACGACTAACCCCAGCGGCGCGCGCAGGCCCACGCCCCATACTTTCAACACCGCTTCTTTGGCCGCCCAGGCGATGGCGGTGCGACCTGACTGCAGCTCGGGCGCGAGCTGCCAGCCCGCGAGCTCAGCTGGGCGCGACGGTGCGAACGCGTTGGTTGCCGCCGCCGCTGGCGGAGCGCTCGAGGGTGGCTCGACGGTCGACCGGGAGCGCGCGAGGCCCACCCGTGGCCGGCCGGCATTAACCGCCCACTGTCATCTGCAACGGAGAGCGCCCGATGGCGAAGATGCCGGCGACGATGAGCACCAGCGAGCCGGCCACGCACAGCGTCGGCACCAGGTACCCCTTGGTGATGCCGCGCCGAGCGAGGCTGAGGCCCATCTGCGTCACCGCCGCGGCGAGTACCATCAGCACCATGTGCCCGATGAGCTGCGGGTAGAACACGCCCATCGCCACCTGCACGATGCCCACCACCACCTGCAGCTGCAGCAGCCCCGAATACACCGCGCCGACGATGCGGCCGGGCTTCGCGTAGTCGCGCTTGCGCGCGAGCTCGGCGATGAAGAAGCCCAGCGCCCCGACACCCGACAGCAAAACCAAAAACCGCAACCCGGAGTGGACGTGGAGGAGCATCATGCGGTGTATTGAATTTTGTTAACCTACAAAATTCAACCTCCAAATGTGCTTTAAGGCGCCCGCATGAGCCAATTCGACGGCTACCCGAACCTGCTGAACCCCGAGTGCCCGTGGACTCCGGTGCGCGTTGCGACCGGGCTCCCCAACGTGAAGTGGTGTGAGGAGACGCTGTGCGGGTGGGTGTCGGAGCCCGCCAACACCTGGACCAACCTGGCCTACCTCGTCGTGGCGGCGGTGCTCTTCGTCGTCACCCGGCGCGACGCGGAGAAGACGCTGCGCTTCTGGGCTCCGGCCGCGGTGCTGGTCGGCCTGACCTCGCTCGTGTACCACGCGTCGGTCACCTTCGTGCTGCAGGTGCTCGACTTCTGGGGCATGTACTTCTACTTCGGGCTCGTCTTGGCGCTGAACCTGATCCGCCTCGGGGTGCTCGACAAGACGAAGCTCTTTCGCGTGTTGTGGCCCGCCATCGCCGCGCTCACCGCGCTGACGGTGGTGGTGGCAAAAATCGGTCTCCCAGTGCAGGGGATCATCGTGGTGCTGCTGGTCGCCACGCTGGTGACCGAGGTCGCCGCGTTTCGGCGCCGTTCGGTACCCGCTTCTGCGGCCTACATCGTACTGACCTTGGCGGTGTTCGCCATCGCCGCGACCTTCTCTGCGTCTGACGCGTCGCGCGCGTGGTGTGAGCCAGAAAACCACGTGCTCCTCCAGGGGCACGCCCTGTGGCACGTGTTCAGCGCCGCCGCCCTGGGCATCAGCCACTTCCACTACCGGCAGTTCCGCGCCCAATACGTGTAGCCCACGTTTTGCTTTGACCTGACACCGCGCGAGGTACGCTCCGAAGTCCCTCTGGGGAGGAGCCTCACAGCATGTCCGTCACGGGCGAAAACCCCGGCTTCGAGCCGGACAACACGTCAGTTCGTCCCGACACCACGAGCAGCCTCGCGCGCTTCGGCAAATACGCGCTCGTCGGGCCCATCGCCCGCGGAGGCATGGCCGAGGTCACGCTCGCGGTGCAAGAGGGCGAAGGCGTTCAAGGCTTCTCCAAGGTCGTCGCGCTCAAGCGGGTGCTGGCGAGCCAGTCTGAAGAGCGCGCCTTCGTGCAGATGTTCCTCGACGAGGCTCGGCTGGCGGCGCGGCTCGACCACCCGAACATCGTGCGCATCTACGACGTCGGCCACTTCGACGGCCGCTTCTTCCTGGCCATGGAGTACCTGCCCGGAGAAGACCTGCAGCGCCTGATGCAGCTGTGCGACCTCACCGGCGCGGCGGTCGACCCCGACATCGCTGCGGCGCTCATCTCCTCGTGCGCCGAGGGCCTGCACTTCGCCCACGAATTGACCGACGACAACGGCGTCACCGTGGGCCTGGTGCACCGCGACATCAGCCCGTCGAACATCATCGTCACCCACTACGGGCACACCAAGATCGTCGACTTCGGCATCGCCAAAGCAGCCAGCAACAGCTTCCGCACCGAGGCTGGCGTGATGAAGGGCAAAGCCGCCTACTTCGCGCCCGAGCAGGTGAGCCGCGGGCCGCTCGATCGCCGCTGCGATGTGTACAGCCTCGGCATCGTGCTGTGGGAGCTGCTCGTCGGGCAGCGGCTGTACCTGCGCGAGTCGCACGCGGCCACGCTCGCGGCTGCCGCCATGGGCGAAGTCACCGAGGTGCGCGCCCACCGGCCCGACGTCGAGCCCGCGCTCGAGGCCATCGTGATGAAGGCGCTCCAGCGCGACCCGAACGAGCGCTACCAAACATCGATGGAGCTCCACGAAGCGCTCGAGGAGTACCTCGCCACCCGCGCCCGCCCGGGCACCAAAGACATTGCCGCGTGGGTGCAGACGCTGGCCGGAGAGCGGCGCGCGACGCTCAAGCGCTCCATCGCTCGCGGCATCAACCTGCTCCGCTCGCTCGATGAGCTGCGCGACCTCGACGAGTCGATGGCTCGGCCCACGACGTCTGGCTCGCGGCTGCCGGCCGTGGCGTCGAAGGTGATGGGCGCTGGCCCGCGCCCGCTGTGGCAGGTGGCAACCTTCGGCGCAGCGGCGGCGGCGGTGGTCGCGGTCGGGGCGCTGCTGCCGCTCCACGGCCCGGCGGCGACGCCCATCGCCCGCGGCGCCACGCTCACCGTCACCAGCGAGCCAACCGGCGCCATGGTGTTCATCGGCGGAGAGCCCACCGGCCGGCTCACGCCCACCACGTTGGCCGACCTGCCCGCCGGCTCACCGCTCGAGGTCAGCGTCAAGCGCCCCGGCCACCGCCCCGCGCAGGCCACCGTCACGCTGAGCCGAGATTCCGCCACCGAGAAGCGCTTTGACCTGGGGTCTGTTTCGCCATGAGCGTCCGTACGTCCATCAGAACTTCGAAACGCCGTTCGCCCTTCGACCTGGTCGTCGCATCGCTGGGGGTCTTGTTGGCCACCGGCTGGTTCGTGGCGAGCAAACGCGCGCACCTCGAGACGCAACGCGAGCGCGTCGCCAAGCAGCTCGTGGTGGCCGAGAAGACCATCGAGCACCACTTCAGCGGCGAGGACCAGCGGCTGCTCAGCGTGGCGCGGCTGCTGTCGGGTGACCAACGCCTGCGGCAGACGGTGTTCGACGCCATCGACGAGCCGACGTTGGTCGACAGCTTCAAAGACTTGGAGCCGCTCGACGGGCTGCCCATTCATGCCGCGCTGACGCCCGAGGGCACGGTGGCCGCCGTGGTGGGCGCGCCGTCACTGCGCGGCGTCGACCTGTCGTCGTCTGCGGTCGTGCGCACGGCGCTGCAGAGCGACACCCCGGGCACGTCGCGCTGGTTCATCGACGGCAAGCTGGTCGAGGTCGGGGTCGCCGCGATTCGCCGAGGCACCGAGGTGAAGGCCTTGGTGCTGGTGGGCGCGCCGTTGTCTGAGACCGCGCTGAAGGAGATCGCCACCGCGACCGGCGTCACCGCCGCGCTGGTGAGCGAAGGCAAGGTGGGCATGAGCTCGGCCTCGACGGCGGCGGAGACCACGGCGCTGGCGGCCATCGCCGCCGGAGCTGGGGTCGACGGCCCTCCGCACAAGGTCATCGACGTTCCGAACACCGTGCCGGCCACGAAAATCGTGCTCCTCCGCGAAGGCGCCGACTCGAGCGACGAGGTCTGGCGGTGGGTTCCACTCGGCGGGGCGCTGCTCTTCGCGCTGCTGGCGGTGGCGAGGGCCGGCCGATGACGAAGTGGGGGGCGCTGGGCCTGCTGCTCACCGCGAGCGGCTGTGGCCCGGCGGGAGAAGCCTGGTGTGGCGCGGGGGGCTGCGACTTCTCGGCGCACGAGTGGAGCGCGCTCACGTCACTCGCCGGCCTCGGCGCTCCGCCCGATGACCCGTCGAACGCCTACGCCTCGAGCGACGTGGCGGCCGCGCTGGGTCACCAGCTGTACTTCGACACCCGCTTCTCGGGGAACGCCACCCTGCTCGACACGCTGCGGCGGCCGGTGCCCTACGCACGCGCGCCACTCGGCCAGCCCACCGGCATCGCCTGCGTCACCTGCCACGACGTGACGCGGGCGGGCACCGATGTCTCGTCCATCCCCAACACGGTCTCCATCGGCGCCGGTTGGTACGACGTCAACAGCCAGCAGACCGTCAACGCCGCGCACTACACGCTCATCTACTGGAATGCGCGCAACGACTCGCTCTGGGCGCAGATCGTCGCGGTGACCGAAAGCTTCGTGTCCATGGGCTCCAACCGACTCAAGGTGGTGTGGCTGATGAAGCAGAAGTACGCCGCGGCCTACGCCCAGGCGTTTGCGTCCCCCGGCGGGTACACGTTGGACTTTCTGCCCGACTTCGCGGCGACGAGCGCCTCGGTCGAGGCCGCCACGTTGCCTGACGGCACCGCCAACCCGCGCGCGCAGATGTGCGTCCTCGAGAACGGCGCCTGCCCCGCCGAATGCGTCTCGCACGACAACCCCACGGCTGGAGGGCCTCCGGTGTGCTGGCCGCGCTTCCCGCTCCAGGGCCGGCCGGGGTCTCTCGCTGGGTGCCAGGCGGGCGTGGCGTCGGAGCCCTTCCGCGACGCGTTCGACTGCATGGCCGCCGCCGACAAGGCGCTCATCAACCGCGCCTACGTCAACTTCGCCAAGGCCATCGCCTCGTACGAGCACCGCCTGACGTCGGCCGACTCGCGCTTCGACCGGTTCATGGCCGAGGGCCCCAAGAGCACCGCCCTCTCCGCCGAGGAGCAGCGCGGCGCCCGCCTCTTCGTGGGCAAGGCGTCGTGCATCGAGTGCCACAACACGCCGTTTTTCTCCGACAGCGGGTTGCACAACGTGGGCGTGCCGTCGGCGGGCATTCCCGTGCCGACCGAGCGCGACTGCCCGGCGGGCGGCGTGTGCGACTGCGTCAACGGCGTCAACTGCCTGCCGTGGGGCGGGTACGACGGCATTCGAAAGTTGAAGACCAACGGCTTCAAGCGCACGAGCGAGTGGAGCGACGCGCCCACCGACACCTCGCGCCAGGCCTACGTCGACATGGAACTGACCGACGCGCTCAAGGGCACCTGGCGCACGCCGTCGCTGCGCGACGTGGCCCTCACCGCGCCGTACATGCACGACGGCTCGTACAAGACGCTCGAAGAGGTGGTGTCGGCCTACAACCGCGGAGGGGCCTCGAGCGGCTTCCCCGGCACCAAAAGTGTGCGCATCGCTCCGCTGGGCCTCACCCCGACTGAAGAGCGCGACCTGGTGGCCTTCTTGAACTCGCTGACTGGCGCCCCGGTCCCCGCGCCGTGGGGCACGCCTCCGGTGTTGCCATGAGCCTGGTGCCACTCAGCCTCGTCGCCGCGGCGCTCCTCTCCGCGGGGCCCACCGAGGTGGAGACAGAAGACGGCGACATTCTCTACGAAGAGACCGCCTCGGCCGAAGACCGCATTCGCGCGCTCGAGGAGAAGCTCGCGGCGCTCGAGGCCGGCGGCGTGACGGGCGGCCCACCTCCGGTGCAGGGCGCGGCGAAGGCCAGCTCGGTGGCGCTCTTCGGCTACGCCGACTTCGGCTTCTTCGCGCCGCTCGGCAACAACGGCGTCGGCTACGTGCAAGACTTCGGCAACGCGGTGTTCCCCCAATACGCGGGGCGCTTCGGCTGGGTCTTTCTCGGAGACATTTTGGCCACCGCGGTCAACTCGCGCGGCGAGGTCGCCGACCTGGGCGACGCTCCGGGCGTGCGACGCTACGACGGCATTCGCTCCCGCGGGGCGGCTGGCTTCGTGCTCAACGAAGCCACCTTCGGGGTGAAGGCGGCGTTTACGGAGGACCTGCTCTTCAACGCCGCGGTGAACTTCACCCCGCGCACTGGCTCCGATTTTTCGTTCGGCGACACCTTCGACGTCGACCTGGTGCAGCTCGAGTGGACTCCGACCGAAAGCAAGCGCACCTCGTTTTTCGTGGGCAAAATGGAGTCGGTCATCGGCGTCGAATACCGCGAGCGCCGGGCGATGAATCGCTTCGGCATCACCCCCTCGCTCATCGCGCGTTACACCGTCGGCACCCCGCTGGGCGTGAAGGTGCGCAGCAAGTTCTTCGACGACGACCTGCTCACCGTGGCGGTGGCCTTCACCAACGGCTCTTCGACCCAGGAGCGGTTCCACTTCTTCGACGAGACCGACTCCAACTCCGGCAAGACGCTGTCGGGCCGGGTCTCACTCAAGCCGCCGTTCTGGGGCGAGCTCGAGCTGGGCTTCTCGGCGATGTGGGGCCCGCAAGACCGGGTGCGCAACAGCGCCGAGCCGATGTGGTTCATCGGCGCCGACCTGCTCTGGAACAAGGGGCCGGTGGTGGTGAAGGGCCAGTTCCTGCGCGGCTTCTCGAAGGGCGACGACCTCGACGCGGCGTACGCGCTGGCGCTGCGCGTGGGCGGCTACGTCGAGGTGAACTGGCTCATCACCTCGGTCTTCGGAATCATCGCGCGGGCCGAGCTGCGCGACGCCGACGTGTGGCTGGGCACCGAGCGGCTGTACATCACGCGCTCGTGGCGCGCGGTGGGCGGGGTGCGGTTCGCCTTCAACGAAAACGTGGTGCTGAAGGCCGAATACCTGAAGAACGGGGAATACGGCGGCGTGCCCGAAATCCCCAATGACATCTTCACCAGCTCGCTGGTGCTGTCGTACTGACTTTCAAGGAGAGCGAATGAAACGCACGGTGATTGGCGCCCTGGTGGCGTTGTCGGTGGTGGCCCACGCGCAAACCGCGGGGAAGATCAAAGACGGCAAGGTGGTGAAGTCGGCGCGCGACGAGATCTCCCGGCTCCAGAAAGAGGTCGATGACCAGCGGGCGCTGCTCATTCGCATTCTCGAGCTGCAGCAACAGCAGTACGGCGCGCTGCTCAAGCTGGCCCGCGGCGAGGCGTCGTCGGCCGAGCTTGTCGCTCCAGACGAGGTGCCCGTCGCCGCCACCCGCGCGCCCGAGCCCGCGCCGGTCGAAGCCGCGGAGCCCCGTTCTGCCCGCGCCGCTCCGGCCCCACGCGGCGCACCCCAGGCCACCCAGGCGTCCGTCACCGGCAAGGTGTCGTTCAGCAGCGGCAACGGCCCCGCGTGGGTGTTCGTCGAAGACGTGAAGGGCTCGAGCGACGGCGCCTTCGAGGTGAAGCAAGAAGACAAGCAGTTCATTCCCCGCATGGCGGCGGTGCCCCGCGGCACGAAGCTGGTGTTCGCCAACGCCGACAACATCTTTCACAACGTGTTTTCCGTCTCTCCCGGCAACGCCTTCGACATCGGCAACACCCGCAGCGGCGAAGCGCCGAAGGGCTACACCGCCGCCAACCCCGGCGTCATCGAGCTGTTCTGCAACCTCCACGCGAAGATGAGCGCCGCGGTGCTGGTGACCCCGGGCCCCCTGCTGGCCCGCGTGCAGCCCGACGGCACCTTCAAGCTCGACCGCGTGCCGGTGGGCCCACACCGGGTCGGCGCCTGGGCCGGCGGCACCAAAATCGTCACCAAAGACGTCGAGGTCACCGCCAGCGGAGGCACCGTCAACTTCGAGCTCGCCCCTGGCGAAGGCGGAGCCCACAAGAACAAACACGGCCAGAGCTACGGCTCCTACGCCGACTGAGGCGGTTTGGCGCCGGCCGGCCCGGCCTGGAACCCATTGTCACGATTGGGTTTCTCAACTTCCGAGAACGGCGGAGTGCCGGTGTCGTCTTGCCGCTGCGCTGGCGGCTGTGCCATAGCTCACCGTTGGTTTTGTCCTTCTGGGGTGAGCGCGTGCGCGTACAAATCTCGTGGTTGGCGGTCGTGTCGGCTGTGGCGCTGTCGGCGTGTCAGTGCGGCAAGGTCCCTCCGACGGCGGCCGTGCTGCTGAAAGAAGGCGTCAATTGCATCCGCGATGACGAATGCGAGACCGCGCTCTGCGACTCGGTGCCCGGTACCCAAGCGGTGTGCGTGCGCAAGTGCGCCGACGGCTGCAAGTCTGACGAGGTGTGCACCCAGCTGACGCTCGGCCGCTACTCGTGCGCGAAAGACAAGGGCAAGCTCTGCGAGACGTGCATGCTCGACGCCGACTGCCCGTACCCGGCCGACAAGTGCCTCCTCGTCGACGGCAAAGGCGTGTGCGGCCGCGACTGCGCCTTCGACCAGAAGTGCCCCACCTCGTACCGCTGCCTCAACGGCACGGGCACCGACGGGCGCGCCAAGGCCCAGCAGTGCTCTCCGGCGTCAGGCAGCTGCAGCTGCACCGCCGCCACTGCCGGCCAGGCTGTGTCGTGCACGGTGATGAACACCTTCGGCACCTGCACCGGCATGCGCACCTGCGACGGAATGTCGGGCTTCGGGGCGTGTAACGCCCGCACCGCGTCGCGTGAGCTCTGCAACGGCATGGACGACGACTGCGACGGCACCATCGACGAAGACGGGCTCAACCTGAACGTCGACGTGATGAACTGCGGTGCCTGCAACAACGTCTGCACGTTGGCCAACGCGACCCCGCGCTGCTCCACCGGGGCCTGCGCCGTCGCCCAGTGCGCCACCAACTTCGGCAACTGCGACATGAACGACGCCAACGGCTGCGAGGCGCCGCTGCTGACCGACCCCAACAACTGCAATGCCTGCATGAACCGCTGCTCGGCGCCCGGAGGCGTCTCCACCTGCATGAACGGCATGTGCGCGTACACCTGCCAGCCCGGCTTCTTCGACGTCGACGGCATCGCCACCAACGGCTGCGAGTGCACGGTGCCCGACGGCGGCACGCTGGTCGACCTGCCCGACATGAGCTTCACCGACACCAACTGCGACGGCATCGACGGAGAGGTGAACAACGGCATCTTCGTCTCGGTGCTCACCGGCGACGACAGCAACCCCGGCACCATGGTCAGCCCGGTGGCGACCATCGCCCGCGGCGTGCAGCTGGCGCGCAACGACGGTAAACGTGACGTGTACATCTCCCAGGGCAACTTCAACGCGGCGCTCGACCTCACTGGCGCCACCGGCCTCAACATCGTCGGCGGCTACGCGGTCGGCGCGGCTGGCGCTCGGTGGACGCGCAGCGCCACCAACGTCACCAACGTCATCGGCGGCAACCCGGCGCTCATCATGAATGGCTCGAACAACGTGCTGATTCAACTGATGCAGTTCCGCTCGTCCGACGCCAACGGGACCGACGCCCAGCGACGCGGCAACTCGTCGTACGGCGCGCGCGTCACCAACACCACCGGGGCCCGCTTTGAGTCCGTGACCATTCAGGCCGGCCGCGGCGCCGACGGCCTCGCGGGCACCAACGGCAACATCGGCTTGCCCGGCTCGAACGGCGGCAACGGAGAATCCAACTCCCGCAATGACAGCGACATTCAGTGCGGGGCCACCTCGGCGCCGCGCGTACCGGGCACCGCCGGCGCGAGCTCCTGCGGGCGCACGGGCGGCATCGGCGGCACGTCGGGGAACACCAACAACGGCAGTTCCGGCTCCTACGGCGGCAGCGGCGGCACCGGCCTCGTCGGCATGAGCGGAGGCTCGGGCGGCACGCCCACGTCGCTGAACCACAACGTCAACTCGGTGGCGAACGGAGAAAACGGCACGGCGGCGGTCGACATCACGACGCGCTCCGACGGCGCGCGGCTCCCTCAGCTGGGGAGCTTGTCGGCGGCGGGGTACCTCCCTCCACTCACGGCCGACGGCGTCGATGGCTCGCACGCCAACGGAGGAGGAGGCGGCGGCGGTGGCGCGGGCGGCTGCCGGAAGGACCGCCTCACCAACAGCTGTATTTGCTACACCCGCGGCGCCTCGGGCGGCGGCGGTGGTGGCGGCGGCTGCGGTGGAACCAAGGGCACCGGTGGCGGGAGCGGCGGCGCGTCGATTGCGTTGATGCTCTACCAGTCGACCGTCACCGCGAGCGCGCTCTCGTTGCGAGCTGGCACCGGCGGCAACGGCACGGCCGGCGGCCGCGGCGGCACGGGCGGTACCGGCGGAGACCCAGGCCTGGCCACCTACACCGACCTCAATGACACCGCGTTGACCGACAGCTCGGGTCGGGGCGGCCACGGCGGCAAGGGCGGCAAAGGCGGCGACGGCGGCCACGGCGCAGGCGGCACCGGCGGGCCCGCGTTCGGCGTGGTGCGCAACTCCGGCTCCTCCATCAACATGTCGCAGGTCAACGCCACCACCGGCACCGCGGGTCAAGGTGGGCCTGGCGGCAACGGCACTGGCTCAGGCAACGACGGGCTCCCGGGCCTGGTAGCGACAGAACAGGTTCTCTGATGTCGCGATGGAGTTCGAGTTTGGTGGCTGCCAGCCTGCTGCTGGCCGGGTGCCCGCAGGAGCGCAGCAAGCGCACCGTCGAGGCGTTGGCCGAGCTGCAGAAGAAAAAAGACGCGGCGGCCAAGGCCAAAAACGAAGACAAGTTGGCCCCGCTGGCTGAAGACCAGGTGAAGCTGGCACCGCCCTTCGACGACGCGAGCTCCCAGCGCCTCGCCGCCGACGGCCCCTGCCCCGACGGCCTGTGGGCGTTGTTCCCTGGGTCCGCGCCCGGCGCTTCCCCCGAGGAGAAAAAGGCCAACGAAGGCCAGCGGGCGGCGCTCGCGGCAGGCCTGCGAGGCAAACACTTCATGCTGCGCTTCCGCTCCGGCGGCGGCATCACCTTGCGCCCGTACGACGCGCCCGAAGGCCGGTTCCCCATCGACGTGGTGGGCACCATCGACTGCACCGATGCCCAGGGCCGCGTCGCCATCGCCTGGACCAAGGCAACAGCCGGAGATCCGCTCGCCGCCACCCAAGGCAAAGCTGCGGCCGGCGAGGCGCGCCAAAACTACTGGATGGCGGAGTCGCTCCACTTCTTCTTGCCCATGCCGTCGATGCTCGACGCGAAAGCCTTCGACAAAGACCACCGCCTCGGGCTCAGCGCCCGCGTCGTCATCCGCTTCGACAAGGCCGAGGTCGACAAGAAGCTGATCAAGGTGGGCAAGGTGACGCAGAAGGCCGCCGACACCACCGTCGGCTACGGCGGAGGCACCGAAGACTGGGGCGCCGGCCGCCTGGTGCACGCCACCATCGTCGGGGTGCGAGTGGCCACCGACCAAGAGCGCACGCAGCTCATCGAGCAGCGCGAGCTCGAGTAGCACGCAGCAGTCTCCCGAGTTCCCGGCTCGAGCGCACGGCTGCTACCGGGCACGGCCCATGCCCATCGTCTCGATGCCTTGGACAACAGCCTCGTCGCCCTCGGTCTCAGACAGGCCGAGCATCTTGGCCAGGCGACCCTCGGCGGCGGCGAGCTCGACCCGGCGAATCTCGAGCTGCGCGCGGCTCTGCGCGGCGGCGCTGTCGGCGAAGAAGCGCTTGGAGTCGATGTCAGACACCTCGAGCGACGTCACCATGCCCGACTGAAACGCCGATTCGATCTGCTTCTGCGCGCGGCCCGCGAGCTGGGCCTGCGACTCGGCTTGCTGCAGCGCGTATTCAGCCGCCTCGACGTTGGTCTTCGCCGACACCCAGTTGGCGCGGGCCTTGGCGCGGGTGCCGTCGAGCTGCGCTCGGAGCTGCGCGGTCTTCGCGTCGTTTTCGTGCAGGTTCGCGTACCGCACGCCACGGTCGTAGAGCGGCCACTGGAGCGCGACGATGCCGTCGAAAATCCAATTGGTCCCCGCGAAGCCGGCGTTCGAGTTGTAGCTGCCCTTGAGCTGACCGACGAGCGACGGCATCCACGTGAGGCGGTCAACGAAGTTGAAGCGCTCCTGCGAGGCGACGCCCATTTGGTTGGCCTTGATGGCCCACTGCGCCTCCCATGGCTGTGACGCCTCGTCGCTCGCGGTTACCTCGAAGTGCGTCGGGGCATCGTCGAGTGGCCGCACGGGTTCTCCCGCAAGCGCCTCGAGCAACGCCAGCAGCGCGACCCGCTGACCCGACACCGTGGCGATGGTCGCTCGCGCCTGGGCCGTCTCCGTCTGCGCGCGCAGGACGTTGATCTCCGTCGTCATCCCCGCGGAGGCCTGCGCCTTGGCGTCGCGCTCCCGTCGCAGCGCCACCGCCTCGGCGTCTTTCGCGGCCTTCTCGATCTGTGCCAAGCCCTCGAGGCCCAGGTATACCCGCGCCACCGCCAGCAGCACCTGCTCGCGCGCCTCGAGGCTGCCGTAGCGGGCGGCGTCGACCGCCTCCTGCGCCGCGGGGAGCAGGAAGAACTGTGGCGAGAACAACACCTGCTGCATCAGCAGCGAGCCGTAGAGGGAGTTGCGCGCGACGATGACCACCGGGTCGCCTGCCTGGGCGACGATGGCATCACGGAAAGCGCCCACCACGGCTGGGTTCGCCTGCGCGGGGAGGCCATACGCCGGCCCCACCGCTTCGATGGCGCCGGCCAGCCCCTGGGCGATGCCCTCCTGGAGCGACTTGGTGTCGAACTTCTGCTCCACCGAGGTGTGCACGTAGCTGGTCGACAGCGTCAGCTCGGGCAGCAGCGCCGAGTAGACGAGGCCCGCCTTGGCCGCCACCTGCGCCGCCTGCGCGCGGGCCGCCTTGAGGTCGGTGTTGTTCTTCGCCGCGAGCTTCAGCACCTCGACGAGCGACGCAGGCCGGCGCGACGCGAGCGAGGCCGCCTCGGTCGCCGAGATGGGGTTGACCGGCGCGAGAGTCGCCGACTCTGGCTTCAGCGTCGACTGTTGCGCCAACGCGTCGAGGCCGAGCCCCACCACCGCGAGAAGAAGAAATCGAAGAGCGTGCATGCGCATTGGCGTCAGGCCGAGGGTGAAGAGATGGGGGCCGACACCTTGGCGGCGGCGGCGTCAGGGGTGGGCTCGGAGCGCGGCGGCGGCACCGGCTCGACGTCTGGCGTGTCTTTGCCGATGCGCAGCGACGGCGGCGTGAGCTTCTCGAACACCGCGAACACGAGCGGCACCACGAGCAGCGTGAGGAAGGTCGAGGTGATGACGCCTCCGATGACGGCCACCGCCATCGGCGCGCGGAACTCGAAGCCCATGCCGCGCCCCACCGCCGTCGGCACCATGCCGATGGCCATGGCCGCCGACGTCATCAGAATCGGCCGGAGCCGCCGCGGGCCGGCGTTGAGACTCGCCGTGTTCAGGTCTTCCCCCGCGCGGAGGTTCTGGAGAATTTGATCGACCAGCAGAATCGCGTTTTTGGTCACCAACCCCATCAGCAAGATGAGGCCGATCATCGCGCCCAGGGTGATGCTCCACCCGCCGACCAAGAGGCCGAGGAGCGCGCCGATGAGCGCCAGCGGCACCGAGACCATGATGGTGAACGGGTGCTTGAAGCTCTCGAACTGCGAGGCGAGCACCATGTAGACGAAGACGAAGGCGAGAATGAACACCAGGCCGAAGGCCTCGTTCTGCTCGTCGAGCGTCTTCATCTGCCCGTCGTAGAAGAAGCTGTAGCCCGGCGGGCCCGGCTCGGCGGCGAGCTTGGCCTTGATGGCCTGCGCCACCTCACCGAGCGACACGCCGTCACCGGGAGACGCAATGACCATCACCCGGCGCTCGCGGTTGAAGTGCTCGATGACCGAGGGGGTCTCCTTCATCTCGAGCGTGGCCACGTCGCTCACCGCGCGCACGCCGGTGGGGGTGAACACATCCATCGTGCGGAGCTGCTCCGGTGTCGCCCGGTCCTCTTCCCGCAGGCGCACCATGATGTCGGTCTCGACGCTGCCTTCGCGCAGCTTGCCGGCCAGCTGGCCGTTCATCGCCAGGCGCATCTGCATGCCCAACATGGCGCTGGTCAGGCCGGTGTCTTGCGCGCGGGCGCGGTCGATGGCCACCGCGAGCTCGGGCTTGGGCGGGTTGGTGACGATGCGCACGTCAGACGCCATGGCCTTGCCGTCGCGGTTGCGCATGGTGCGCATGATGTCGGCGACGCGCTCCGCCTCGCGGGTGAGCACCTGAAAGTCGGGGCCCATCGCGTAAATCATCATCGGAAAGAAGTCGCCGAGGCCTTCGATTTGCGGCGGGTCCATCAGCGCCACGGTCACCGCGGGCAGGCCGACGAGCCGCTGGCGAACGTCTTCTTTCAGCTGGGGAATAGACCGCTTGCGTTCGGCGCGCAGCACGGTCAACACGCGCATGCGCACCTTGTTCGCGTCGCCGGAGAAGCCGTCGGGGTTGGCGCCGACGATGGTGTACACGTCGGTCACCTCGGGCACCTGGCGAACGAGCTGCTCGGCCTCTTCGGCGCGCGCCATCGACTCGCTGACGCTGGCGCCTTCGGGCAACGTGAGCTCGGCGATGAACTGCGAGCGGTCTTCAGGGGCGATGAAGTCGTTGCCCAGGCGGCTGGCGGCGGCGAGCGAGGCGACGATGACCGCCAGCGTGATGCCCGCCGTCTTCCACCGGTGGGTGAGCGTCCACGCGAGAACGCGGCCATACCCCGCTTCGGTGCGCTCGAACATCGAGCGGAGCACCCGCGCCACCACGTTCTCATGACTGGTGTGGCCCTTGTCGAGACGCTTGGAGAAGCGCGACGACAACATCGGGTCGAGCGTGAAGGAGATGAACATCGAAATCAGCACCGCCACCGAGATGGTGATGCCGAACTGCTTGAAGAACTGGCCGACGATGCCGGGCATAAACGACACCGGCACGAAGACCGCCACCAGCGACAGCGTGGTCGCGAGCACCGCGAGGAACACGTCGCGCGTGCCGTTCGACGCCGCGTCTTTCGGAGACTCCCCCTGTTCCAACCGGTGGGTAATCGCCTCGCGCACCACCACCGCGTCGTCGATGAGCAGACCGATGGCGAGCGACAGCGCCAACATCGTCATCTGATTCAAGGTGTAGCCGAGCACGTACATCACGAAAAACGTGCCGATGACCGAGGTGGGCAGCGCGAGCGAGCTGATGATGGTGCCGCGCCCGTCGAGCAAGAACATCAAGATGATGAGCACCGCCATGAGGCCGCCGAAGACGAGGGCGACCCACACTTCTTTGGCGTTCTCCTCGATGTACGTCGACGAGTCGATGAGCAGCGAGGCGGCGAAGTTGCTGCCCATCGCCGGGCCGATGGTCGACATCTTCTGCTTCACCTGGTTCGCCACCTCGAGCGTGTTCGAGCCCGGTTGCTTGATGACCTCGATGACCACGGCTTCTTTGCCGTTGAGGCGCGCGATGGTTCGGCGGTCGGCGACGCCGTCGGTCACCGTGGCCACCTCGCCCAGGCGCACGAAGGTGCCGGTCTGGCTGCTGCGGGTGATGGGGAGCATTTCGATCTCCTCCACCGCCTTGAACTGGCCCAGTGCGCGCACGCCGAGCTCCGTCGGGCCGAGCTCGAGGCGACCAGCAGGCACGTCCATGTTCTCCATGCCGATGCGCTCGGCGATTTGTGCGGGAGCGATGCCCGCCGATTTCGCCTTGTCGAGGTCGACGTCGACGCGCACCTCGCGCACCTCGCCGCCCACCACCCGCACCGCCGCCACGCCGTCGAGCTGGGCCAACGCGGGCTCGAGCTTGTCTTTCAGCATCTGCCGCAGCGCCGAGCTGCGCATGTCGGCCGACACCGCGTAGGTGAGCACCGGAGACGCGCCGAGGTCGATGCGCGCCACCTTCGGCACGTCGGCGTCGCGCGGCAGCAGGTTCTGCACGCTGGCCACCTTGTCGCGCACTTCCTGCACGGCGCGATCGAGGCTCATCGTCAGGTTGAACTGCACGAAGACGATGCCCACGTTCTCGCGGGAGAACGACTGAATGTTCTCGACGCCCGAGATGCCGGCCACCGCGTCTTCGATGGGCTTCGAAATCTGCGACTCGACCTCGGCCGGGCCCGCGCCGCGGTACACGGTGCTGACGACCACGAAGGGGAACGACACGTCGGGGAACAGGTCGGTGCCGAGGCGCCGGAGCCCGATGATGCCCAGCACCACCAGGAACAGCGCCAACATGGTGGTGAAGACCGGGCGCTTGATGGAAACGTCGGAGAGCGTCATGACGGCCCCTTCAGCGCTGCGTGACTTTGGTGCCTTCGACGAGCGCGCCAGAGGGGTAGTCGACGGCCGACTCAACCGGCGTCGCGGGCACCACCACCACCTCGGTGGGGCGCCGCTCG
Organism: Archangium sp.; assembly: GCA_016793525.1. The sequence goes on from JAEUJT010000049.1 coordinate 17,093, forward strand.
ATGATGCGAATCGACACGCGCTTCAGCGTGCCCGATGCGTCGACCGTGAAGAGGTGGTCTCCTCCGAGCGCCGACACCGCCGTCGACGGCAGCACCACCGCGGCCTGCGCTTCACCTGCGGGCAGCGACACGCGCGCCAACGTGTTCGCGGTGAAACGGCCGTCGGCGTTGGGCACCGTCACCTCGATGGGCACCCGGCGCGTCTGCGGGTCTGCGGAGGGGATGACCGCACGCACCACCGCGTCGTCGGTCGCCGCTGAGCCGCCCACCGCCTCGACCCGCACTTTGAGGCCGGGCTTCACCGTGTCGCGCAGCTTCTCGGGCACGGTGGCCTTGAGGGTGAGTGAATCGACCTGGCTGATGACGAACACCGGCATGCCGGGGCCCACCATGCCGCCCACGTTGTCGGGCGCGTCGATGACCAGCCCGGGGAACAGTGCGCGCACCTCGTGGCGCTTGCGGGCCGCGCGGGCTTGGGCGAGCTGGGCCTTGGCGAGGGCCACCTGCGCCGCCGCCTGTTTGGCCTGCACGTCGCTGGAGCGCGACTGCACGTCAGACATGCTGCCTTCGGCCTTCAGCTTCTCGCTCCGGCCCGCCATGTCGAGGGCGAGGCCCGCCCCCGCTTCAGCCGCGGCGAGGCCCGCTTCGGCCTGCAGCACCTGAGCGTCGACGATTTCGGTGTCGAGCGACCCGAGAGCTTGGCCGGTTTTCACCACCGCGCCTCGGGTGACGAACGACATCGCGAGGCGACCGCCGACCTCGAAGCCCATGGGCAGCAACTTGGCGGGGAAGAGCGAGCCCGACACCGACTCCCGCGCGGTCGACTGCATGGGAACGGCGCGCACCAGCTTCACCTTCGGCGGCGCGACCAGCGGCCCCTCGGCCCAAGCGGCGGCGGACAACAGCAGGACGGCGACGGCGGCTCTCATGAAGCGCTCCTCGTTCTCACTCGATGGTTCTTCTGATGGTTCTTCGGTGACACCCTCCGGCGAGGGGTTGCCTCAGCGCGGGGGGAAATCTGGGGCCCGATTCCTCCGGCCAACACGCGGCTCAGGCCTTCGAGCCACGCGGCGAGGTCGGGCTTTTCGGTGAGCTCCGTCATCTGCCGCAACATCAGCAGCCACGAGCCGATGAGCATCGAGCCGACGACTTCGCTCGGCACGTCGGGCCGGCACACGCCCCAGGCGCGCATCGCCTCACACGACTGCACCACCCGGCGCAGCTCGCGGTCGACCAGCGACCACATCACGCCCTCGAACTCCGTGCCCTGGGCGCCGCTCACCAGCACCGCCGACACGTCGCGCAGGTCCCACAACAGGTCGAGCACCGCGCGGTCATTTTTGCGCTCGATGGCCTCGAACTGTTGCTGGCGCGCGCTGCCGACGACGAAGTCACGTTTGCGCAGCGGGCCGTGCTTCTCGAAAAACGCCTGTTG
>JAEUJT010000050.1 GCA_016793525.1 Archangium sp.
GTGGTCACCGTGCGCGGCGTGCGCTTCGCCTTTCTCGGCTACTTCTTCCTCGGCACCAACAACATCGAGCCGCCGCAGGTCATCGCCACCGACACCACCCCGGGCGTCGCGGGGCACGTGGAGAGCGTCGAGGCGGTGAAGGCGATGCTCAGCGCCGACATGCGCGCCGCGAAAAAGCGGGCTGACCACGTCATCGCCTTCTTCCACTGGGGCCGCGAGGGCCGAACCACCCCAGAGCCGTACCAGGTCGAGCTCGGCCACCTCGCCATCGACGTCGGCGCGTCGGCGGTCATCGGCTCGCACCCGCATGTGCTGCAGGGCATCGAGGTGTACCGCGGCGCGCCCATCGCCTACTCCCTGGGGAACTTCGTCTTCGGCGGCAACTGGAACCCGCGCGACAAGCGCACCGCGCTGCTGCACGTGAGCTTCGAGAAGTCGAGGCTGCTGTCGACCGAGGTCATTCCCGCGATGAGCGACGCCTACCCAGAACGCCCGGTGCAGCCGTATTTCCCTTCAGACGGGGGCGTGGTGCTGAGCCACCTGACCACGCTGTCTGAAGGCTTCGGTGCGACGATTCCCGCGCTTCGACGTCTCGACGCCGGCGTCAGTGCCCCGCCCGCAGCACCTTGAGCGCCTCGCGGAACTGCACCTCGAACGCCGCTTCTTCGGGCACGCGCTCGGCCACGACGTGCGCGGCGTGTTCGGCCTGCGGCGGCTTGTAGCCGAGGTTCACCAGTGCGGAGACCAGGTCGCTGCGGGCCGGCGGCACCTTCGACGAGGTGGAGGGTGCCGTGCTCGACGCCGCTCCGACCGAGAGCAGCTTCATCTTGTCTTTGAGCTCCAAGACCAGGCGCTCGGCGGTCTTCTTGCCCACGCCGTGCACCTTGGTCAGGCGCGCCACGTCGCCCTTGGCGATGCAGCCGACCAGGTCGTCGACCTCGAGCCCGGAGAGCACGGTGAGCGCCATTTTCGGGCCCACGTGGCTCACCGAGGTCAGCAGGAGGAACACGTCTTCTTCCTGCCGGGAGAGAAAGCCGTAGAGGTCGAACGCGTCTTCACGCACCACCGTGCGAATGCGCAGCGCCACCTCGGCGCCGGTCTCGGGCAGCTTGGCCATGGAAAGCAGCGATAAGCTGACGCGGTACCCCACGCCCTGCACGTCGATGACGGCGTCGCTCGCGCTCTTCTCGGCGACGACTCCGCGCAACGCGGCGATCACGGGAGCGCCCCCACCGGCGCGACGTAGCTCGGGGCCAAGCGCGACGAGAAAGACGAGGTCGTCGTCGACGCCTTCTTCACCGGAATTCCGCGGAGCTGGTGCGCGTGGCAGAGCGCTACCGCCAGCGCGTCGTACGCGTCTGCCCGCTCGAGCGGCTCCTTGAGCTTGAGCAGCGTCGTCACCATGCGCGCCACCGCGTCTTTGCTGTCGTTGCCGCCCGCCCCGACCGAGCGCTTCACCCGCGCGGGCGCGTATTCGTGCACCGGGAGCCCGGCCTTCGCCGCCAGGAGGAGCGCGACGCCGCGGGCGTGCCCCAAAATGAGCGCGCTGCGGGCGTTCTTGTGGGTGAAGACGCCTTCGACCGCCACCGCCTCGGGCTGAAACACGTGAACCACCTGCTGGAGCTCGTCGAAGATCAGCTTCAACCGCTCCGCCAGCGTCCCCGCTCCGGCCGCCTTCACCACACCATGGGCCGCGTACACCGGCACACCGCGGCGGACGTCGACGATGCCGAAGCCGAGGTAGCGACTTCCAGGGTCGATGCCCAACACGCGCATACGGAACAGATGTGTACCTCAGGTCGCCCAGCGACCCAAATTCTTCGAACGATTTTCGAAGGTTCCGTTACCGGGCGAGCAGCGCGCGGGCTTCGTCAGCCGACGGGCCGTTGGGCTCGAGGGTGAGGTACTTCTCGAGCGCTGCCTTGGCGGCCGCGGTGTCACCGGCGTCGAACGCCAAGGTGGCGATCAGCACCTGCACGCGGGCGTTACTCGGATCGAGGGCCAACACCCGGTCGACCGACGTGCGCGCCGCGGCCGGGTGGTTTGCGTCGTACTGCGCGAGCCCCAACAGCAGCCACGCCGGCACCGACTTCGGCGCGTCGGCTACGACCTGCTCGAGCACCGACACCGCCTCCGCGAAGCGCCCAGCGTCATAGAGCTTCTTGGCGTCAGCCAGCGGGCCGGTGACGTCGATGACCGTTTCGGGCACGGCCTCGATCGCCAGCTCCGGCGTGGGCGTGGCGATCGGCGTCACGTCGACCACGGGCACCGGCTGGGGCGGTTTGGGCGACAACCACTCCACGCCAATGGCGACCGCCAACACACCGACGACCACCGCCACGAACACCACCGTGGAGCGATTCGACGAAAGCGGCAAGGGGACGACCGGCGCCTCGAGCTCGGCGGCGGTTGGACCGAAGAAGGCGGCCTCGAGCGCGTTCACCTCGGGCGTGCCCACCGCGTCGGGCGGCATGCGGACCACCGGCGTCACGTCGGGCGTGTCGATGCGCGCTTGGCGATCGGCCCCGACCGCGACCGGGTTCTCGAGACGAATCACGACGTCGCGCAGCACGATGGCCTGCTCGATCGACTCGGAGGGCTGCGCCGTCGACTGGCCACGCGCGTACGAGGCCGTCGGTCGGTGCGCCTCAGGCGTGGCCCGCGGCTCAACCACCGTCTGCACGTTGAACGCGTCGAGCTGCTTCGAGAGCTCGGCGTCGAGGCCCGCCAGGGGTTTCGTGGTCCACCCGCCGTCGTCGGCTTCGGTGCTGCTCATGTTCGCCGCCGCCAGCTCGACCCAGTCGCCCGCGGTCTTCGACTTCGCTTTCGGCAACACCGCGTCGATCAACGCCGGCTGGGCTTCGAACAGCTGCTCCATGCGCTCGTACGCCTCGGTCGGCCGGGGCTCGAACAGCTTCGGGGCCGACCTGGGCAGCACCTGATCGCCGTCGGGCATCGGCACCACCACGCCGAGCGCCTGGAGACGGCTGCAGACCTCCAACGCCAATGTCTCGGAGAACGGAGCCTCGGCCAGCACGTCGCGCACCGTGCGGCGGCCGTCGAACAGGCGCACCACGCGGTTCACCTCGTCGGGCATCGACGTCAGCTCCGCCGCCAAGCGAGCGAAGTCGAGGCCGAAGCGGGCGTCGAGCGAGCCGCCGTGGTGAGCGACCAGCGACCAGTCGTGCAGCCGCGCCAGAACCACGTGCACGAACTCGCGCAGCTCGCAGCGAAACTCGGCCGGCACCGGCGTGTGCGTCGCTTCAACGGTGTATTCACCGTTGCCCAGCACCAGCGCGCGAACCACCGCGTCGAGGCCCGTCACGGCACCGCAGCGGGCCGCAACCACCGCGCCGTCGCGCAGCTCGAGGGTGGCGTGGCCCTGCGCCAGCCGCACCGTCGCCGAGCGCCGAATCGTCAGCAGCGCCCGCACCACGTGGGCCGGCGCCACTTGGCCGGTGTGGAGAATCGAACGACCCGCCGCATCTTTCGTCGCCAGCTCGAGGCGCACGAGGGCCCCGATGTCGCGGGCGTAGGCCGGCTTGGGCAGCACGTCGTCGACGCCGACCACTTCGGCCACCGAAGCAGCGGTCGAGCTCGAGCCGTCGACCAGCAGCAGCACCGGCAGCTTGGCGGTACGCGCGTCTCCGCGGAGCTGCGCCACGAAGGAGAAGCCGTCATCGGCGCCGAGGTCGGCCTCGAGAACCACCATCTCCGGCGTTTGGGTGGCGAGGAGGGCGATGCCGTCGGCCGCCGTGCTGGTGCTCCAGACGTCGAAGCCATCGCGCGCCAAGGCCACTTCCAACACGGAGCGGGCGCTGGCGTGCGGGTCGACCACCAACACGCACGGGCGGTGCGCGGGGGCCACGGTGGGCGAAGACGACGAGGTCGAGGCGGCCGGCGAAGCAAACGGGTGCATGCGGTCTCCGAGAAGGTGTTTCTGTCGGAGACCCTACTTCACGCACCTACATCATGTGAAGGCGACCACAATTCAACGACTTAGCGGAGCAACTGAGCGTCGAGGGCTGTGTATTTGGCGAAGCGACGCTCCAGCTGAGGCAGCGCGAGCAGGCCATATTCGCCGATCAGCGTCGAGCCGAGCAGCTGAAGATCATCGGGGGCGACCTCGTTGAACGTCAGCACCCAGCGGCCCTTGTCTTTCATCTCCGCTGAGCAACGGGCCTTGAACATGCGCGCCCGGGCGGCCAACGACAGGTAGAGCGTCACGTCGTCGGTGAACGGGCTGGTG
>JAEUJT010000184.1 GCA_016793525.1 Archangium sp.
CATCGACATGGTGTCGTTGACGTAGAGCGCGTTCGACGTGAGGAGCGCCGGCAGCGTGCCCTCGTTGGCCAACACGTCGTCGATGAACAGGTCGAGCGAGGTGCGCCACGCGCCCGGGAGCGCGCTGGTGAACGCCGGGTACACCAGGGTGGCCTTCTCCAGACGGGGCACGTCGTCGAGGCGCAGCCAGAGGTCGAAGAAGCGGCGCTTGCCGGTCGCGCCGCGAGGGTCGGACAGCAGGCGTTGGGCCTGCGCGAGGAGCGACTCGGGGGACGACAGCGCTCCGGCCGCGGCGGCGTCGAGGAGCGCGTCGTCGGGCGCAGACGCCCAGAGGAAATACGACAGCCGCGAAGCCAGCTCGAAGTCGTCGAGCGGGGTGCGCCAGCTGCTGGCGGCCGGCGCCGCGCCTTCTTCGAAGCGGTAGAGGAACTGCGGCGACTGGAGCATCGCGGCCAACGTCCACTCGGTGGCGACGGAGACGTCGCTGCTGCTCTGGAGCGCGGCGTTGAAGAGCGCGAGAAGGCCGTTGCGCTCGTCGTCGAGGAGCGGCCGTCGGAACAAGCGCCGCCCGACGGTGTTCACCAGCGGCGGACCACAGGTGACGTCGCGCGCGGGGCAGGGCGGGAGTCGAGCGTCTGGCGACGAGACAGCTTCGGTGGCCAGCGCTTCGGCGGCCTCGAGGTACCGCGTCACCGACTCGTCGGTGGCTTGGTTGAGCGCCCCGTCGTTGTCCCACCCGTCGGCGAGCGGCTCGCGGGGAAAGTCTTTCGACGGCGCGCTGGTCAGCCCCAGCACGTCGCGAATGGTGTTGTCGTATTCGGCGCGGGTCAGCAGGCGCAGCGGTGTGCGCTCGGCCGGCCCGTCACAGGCGGTGCGGGGTTTGATGGGCGGATCATCGTCGTCGTCGATCGTGGCGGCGCACCCGAGGGCGAACGCCATGGAGGCGGCGAAGAATGCCAGTCGAACGTGCATCGGAAGCAACCATTTCGCAGAAGACTCGCCAGGTCCAGCGGCGGTCAGCCCGACAAGGTCTTGCACGTCTGGCCGATGTGGACCAAAAGCCTCCCTCCCAACAATCGGGGCGTAGCGCAGTCTGGTAGCGCGTCTGCCTTGGGCGCAGAAGGTCGTCGGTTCGAATCCGGCCGCCCCGACTTCGTACCGTTTCCGCTGCTTGTTCCCGTAGCTCAGCTGGATAGAGCATCGGCCTTCTAAGCCGAGGGTCGCGCGTTCGAGTCGCGCCGGGGACGCTGTATTGGAGCCGAAGTGTTTGACGGCGTGGGGCGCGTCGTTTAGGTGAGCCCGGCTTCGCACAACTGAATACGGCGGCCATAGCTCAATTGGTAGAGCACAGGACTGTGACTCCTGGGGTTACCGGTTCAAGCCCGGTTGGTCGCCCTTTTGATTTGACGGCGTTGAGTCGTGACGTGAGCGCCTATAGCTCAGCTGGATAGAGCATCGGCCTTCGAAGCCGAGGGTCGGGGGTTCGAATCCCTCTGGGCGCATTCAGTGATTCCGTACCTCGAGCTTCCCCAGCTGGATCTGCCGCTCGGCCAGAAGATCGACATCTTCGGCGTGCTGTCGGCGGTCGGGGTGATGGTCGGTGCGTCGCTCGGGGCGCGGGCAGCTCGAACGTATTCACCCGGCTCTGACGATGCGTTTCGTGACGCGGTGCCCTGGTTGGTGGGCTGTGGCCTGGTGGGCGGCCACTTCATGCACATCTTCGCCTACCACCCCGAATTGCTGGTGAACGACTGGAGCCTGCCCCTGCGCGTCTGGGAGGGCCTGTCGTCGATGGGTGGCGTGCTCGGGGCGCTGGTTGGCCTGTTTTTCTTCTTTCGTCGGGCCGGGGTGCCGATTCTGCCGTACCTCGACGCGCTGGCGTTGGGCACGGCGCCGGGCTGGGCCATCGCGCGGGTGGGCTGCTTCTTCGTGCATGACCACCCGGGCGTGCGCACCGATTTTCCCCTGGCGGTGGCGTTCCCCGGGGGGCCCCGGCACGACCTGGGCCTCTATGACGTGTTCATCTTGGGAGGCCTCTCGGCGCTGCTGTACGGGCTGGCGCGGCTGAAGCCCAAAGAGGGCCGGCTGATGGGCGTGCTGGCGGTGGGGTATTCGGCCAGCCGCTTCGGGCTCGACTTCTTGCGGGCGTCAGACCTGCGCTTCGTCGACCGTCGCTACCTGGGGCTGACGCCGGCGCAGTACATCGTGGCGGTGCTGTTCGGCGTCGGGGTGTGGCTGCTGGTTCGCCCCTCGCGAGACGTGCAGTTGGAGGTGCGTGAACCCAAGCCGTGAGAAGTGCGTTGACAAACGGGCCGGCGACTCTTTATAGCCGCGCCGCCCGTTCAGGAAGCGTAGCTCAATTGGCAGAGCAATGGACTCTTAATCCATAGGTTGAAGGTTCGATTCCTTCCGCTTTCACTCACATAAGGCCGGTGCTCGAAAGGGCGCCGGCCTTTGTGTTCTGGTCTCAGCCGTCGTCGGGACAGATGGCGTAATTGGTAGCCGCGCCGGGCTTAGAATCCGGTTCCGCAAGGAGTAGGGGTTCGAGTCCCCTTCTGTCCATGTGATGCGCCGTGAGCCGGGCCGTTGCGCCTCGCTGTGCTGAATTTGTCGCACTCGAAACGGCGCGAGCGTGGGACCGCGTGGCATTGGTGTTGCTGTTGATGAGCCCATGCCGCGCCGAGCGTCATCACCGAAAACGCGCGCCTCGAAGCTGGCGGCGTACGACGCGAAGCGTGACTTCACCGCGACCAGCGAGCCGGGGCCCGATGCGCCGGTGGTGCCTTCGGAGCGGCTGCGCTTCATGGTGCACAAACACGACGCGACTCGGCTGCACTACGACGTACGGCTCGAGGTCGACGGAGTGCTGGCGAGCTGGGCCTGCCCGAAAGGGCCGAGCTACGACCCGTCGGTGAAGCGGTTGGCGATCGAGACTGAAGATCATCCGCTCGCGTACGGTGACTTCGAGGGCCGAATCCCCGACGGTCACTACGGCGCCGGTGACTCGCTGATCTGGGATCAGGGCCACTACGACACGGTGCCTCCGGGCCGCATGCACGAGCAGCGCAAGAAGGGCCACCTGCACCTTCGCTTCGACGGCGAGAAGCTCCACGGCGGCTGGCACCTGGTGCGCACGCGGCCGGCTGGAGGCAAGGCGCAGTGGCTGCTCTTCAAGGCCACCGACGGCACGGAGCGGCCCGACTTCGATGTGGTGGCCGAGCGCCCGGAGTCGGTGAAGAGCGGCCGCTCCATCACCCGCGGTCCGGCGCGGTTGCAGCGGCGCGCGGTGGCCGGAGTGGATCCGCAGGCGCTCCTGGCGCGGGTGTCGACGCCGATGTTGGCCACGCTCTCCGAGGTGGAGTCGGCGCCGGGAGACCAGTTCGTCTACGAGGTGAAGTACGACGGGTTCCGCGCGCTGGCGGCGATCTCCGGGCAGGCGCTGGCGGTGCGGTCGCGCAACGATCTCGATCTCCTCGAGCGCTTCCCCTTCGTGCGCGAGGCGCTGCAGCAGCTCGCGGTGCGCGAGGCCGTGATCGACGGCGAGCTGGTCGGGCTCGATGCCGAGGGCCGTTCCCGCTTCGATCGGCTCGGCGAGGTGTCAGCCGCTCAGCGCTTGGTGGTGTTCGATGTGCTGTGGCTCGATGGGCGCGATCTCCGCAGCGAGCCCCTCGAGGATCGCCGGGGCGTGCTCGAGTCGTTGCTCTCGGGTGCGAAGCCTCCGCTCGTGTTGGCCCAGCGCGTCGACGGGCCGGCCGAGAAGGCGCTCGAGGCCGCGCGTTCCGCTGGGTGGGAAGGGGTCATCGCCAAGCGGCGCGGCTCGACCTACGTCAACGCGCGCAGCACCGACTGGCTCAAGCTCAAGATCCAGAACACGGCGGAGCTCGCCATCATCGGGTGGACGCCGCACGCCGCGAACGACGACGCCATCGGAGCGCTGCTGCTCGCCACGCATACACCTGGCGGCTTCGCTTACGCCGGCAAGGTGGGCACCGGCTTCAGCGTCAAGGCGCGCCGCGAGCTCCACGCGCTGCTCAAGTCGCACGAGATCGAGCGCAGCCCTGCTGGTGATGCGCCGAGGTTGCGCGCCGCGCACTGGGTGCAGCCGACCCACGTCGCCCAGCTGGGGTTTACCGAGTGGACGCGCGATGGCCGGCTGCGGCACCCGTCCTTCCTCGGGCTGCGCGATGACAAGGCGCCGGTGGAGACCGCTCTGGAGACGCCGCGGCACGCCGTGCCGATCTCGCACCCGAAGAAGGTCATCTACCCGGTCCCTGGGTACACGAAGGCCGAGGTGCGCGAGTACTGCGAGGCGGTGGCGTCGGTGGTGGTGCCCGCGCTCTCGGGCCGGCCGCTCTCCTTCCAGCAGTTCCCCAACGGCGTGGGAGGGCACGGGTTCTTTCGTCACGACGCCGCCACCGCGCCGGAGTGGGCCTCGAAGATCCGGGTGACGCACAGCGACCGCACCATCGAGCAGCTCAACGTCGATCGCCCGGAAACGGTGTGGTGGCTCGCCAACCAGTCGGCGCTCACCTGGCACATGCCCTCGAGCCGCGCCCCGACGCTCGACGCGCCCGACTGGGTGGCGTTCGATTTCGACCCCGTCGAGGGCGGGTGCAAGGAGCTGATCACCTTGGTGAAGGCGCTCCACGGTCTGCTCGACGAGCTGAAGCTGCCGAGCGTGCCGAAGACGTCGGGGAAACGCGGGCTGCACGTGCTGGTGCCGCTCGCCCCGGGGCATACCCACGCGGCGGCGGTGGCGTTCGCTGACGCGGTGTCCGGCGTGCTCGCGGCGAAGTTCTCCTCCATCGCGACCGTGGAGCGGATGATCAAGCAGCGCAAGAACCGCCTCTACGTCGACGCCGGGCAGAACGGCCGATTGAAGACCATGGTGTCCCCGTACTCGCTGCGCGCCACCGAGCAGGCCACCGTCTCCGTTCCGCTGGAGTGGGACGAGGTGACGCTGAAGCTCGACCCGCAGCGCTTCACGCTGAAGACCGTGCCGAAACGGCTGGAGAAGGTGGGCGACCTGTTCGCCCCGGCGCTGCACGGCACGGCGCGGTTACCCACGGTGAAAGATTGACTCGAGAGGAGCACGTCATGGCGCGCGCGATGTGGAAGGGCGATGTGAGCTTCGGGCTGGTGACCATTCCGGTCACGCTGAAGCCGGCGGTGGCGCCCAGCGACGTGCGGTTCCACCAC
>JAEUJT010000075.1 GCA_016793525.1 Archangium sp.
AAGCTCAACGTGCGCGAGTTCCCGGTGCTGGGCACAGTGTCGCTCCGCAACGGCGACACGGGGGTGTTGCTCTAATGGCGCTCCTCAACCCGACCTTCGCCGACGCGGGAGCGCTTCCAGGCGAGGCGGCGCGATGGACCATCTCCGCGGTGACGAGCCTCGAGGTGCTGGCGGCGTTCGATGGCGCGGGAAGAGAGGACTTCGAGCGGTGGAGCGCGTTCCTTGCCGCGCTCGCTGACGTCACCGTGGTGCGTGCCTTCTTCGGCCGAGACGGCTTCGAGGCGTTCGAGCGGCCGTACCTCTTCGCGCTGGCGACCGGGCGGGTCGTCGCGTGCTCTTTCGGCGCGCGCGATGTCGAGACCTGGGCGCGGCCTGCTCCGTGGCTCGACGACTGGAGCCGTGTTCCTTCGGCGCTCGGCCTGATCGAGCCCTTCGCTCGCGCCGGCTACGTTTCCGATTGGAACTCCGTCGGCAACGTCGCCGGCCCGCTCGAGACCTTCTCCGGTGCGTGGGCACGCGCCGCAACACTGTGACGGAGGCTCCATGGCCGAAACGGACTGGACGTACCTCAACAACGGGCTCGACCTCGCGGCTGTGGACCGCGGCGTGACGGCAGGCATCCCGACTCCGCCTGGCGGCGGGAACTTCTTGTTCGGTTTCAACTCCCTCGCGGCGGTGCAAGGCGCGGTTGGCCTGTTCGCAAACCTCGCGAGCTTCGCGCCGATGGCGAAGGGCGGCTCGATTCGCGGCTGCCTGCAGCGCGGCGCCGGCGGAGGCCCGACGGGCTTCTCACCGTTCCTCTTCCTTTGCTGCCAGGGGAACTCGGTCAACGACAGCGCGTACATGCTCGGGCTCTCGGACGATGACCCGCACCGCGTCGTACTCCGCAAGGGAGCCATCGCCGTGGGTCTGCCAGACGCCGACGGGCCCGGCGTGCTGCTGAAGTCGGCGGCGAGCTTCGCGCAGGCGACCTGGGTGCACCTCCGCCTCGACGTCATCGTGAACACGAACGGCGATGTGGTGCTGAAGGTTCTCTCGAACGACCTCGCTGCGCACCCACTCGGAACGGCTCCCGACTGGCAGCCCGTCGCGGGAATGGTGCAGTTCATCGACGACCAGCTCGGCATCAACTCGGGCAGCCAGCCGCTCACCTCAGGCCGAGGCGGTTTCGGCATGTCGGTGAAGGACGTCACGCGCCGCGCGTACTTCGACCATCTCGAGCTCTTCCGTCAGGTGTGAGGCATGGAGCTGACCGCGTTCACCAGTCGTCTCGGCGAGGGCCAGGGGCGGCTCGGGCCCGGCGTGTTCGTCCTTGGTGACGACGAGACTGGGCGGACCTTCGAACTCGGCCACGGAGACCGCGTCGAGGTAGCGCAGGTGGTGGACCTCACCGGAGTGACGCTGGTGCGCACGTCGATGAAGGTGCGGGCGCCGAAGCTCATGCCACCGGGGCTCGCGTGGGAGGTCTCCATCGTCGTCGACGGCGTGAAACACGCGAGCTTCCCCCTTCGCGCGGGAAGCGAGCGCACACTCGACGACCTGGCGGCCAACGTCTCGAAGCTGACTGGGCACCACACGGTCGGCGTCCGCCTCGAGTTGGTGTGAACGATGGCCACCATCGAGCTGCCACGCGTGCAGGTGCAGTCGGTCACGCTCACCACGACCGGGGCGCGGCCGCTCATCATCAACCGCGACCCTTCGCCCGGGGAGGTGGGAGTTCCCATCGATTCGACGCTCGCGCTCGAGCTCGTCGACCCGGACGCCGCCGGCATCGACACGAGCGCCACACGCATCTGGGTGGACGGGGTGCTCGCGTTCGATGGTGCGCCGATACTGCCGTTCGCTGCGGTGGTCGCGCAGTCGCCCGACAACCTCCGCGTCGTTCTCACGCCGGCGACGCCCTTGACCAGTCTCGCTCGAGTCACGGTCCGGGTCGCCTCGCGAATCGTTGGCGGTGGGCCGTCGATCGATGAGACCTACAGCTTCACGGTTGAAGACCGCGTGGCGCCACGACTGGCGAGCGCTCAGTCGATCTCTCAGAAGCAAGTCCGGCTCGTGTTCGATGAGCCGGTGGAGTGCTCCGGCGCGACTGTCCTCGTGACGCCCTTCGGCGCGCCGGCGGTGCCCGTCAGCGCTCTGCAGCTCGCCAGCGAAGCGAACCGCCTCACCGTCTCGCTCGACGTGGAGATGTCTCCCGATGTCGAGCACGAGGTGCAGGTCCTCGGCGTGACCGACCTCTCCGGAAACGCAGTGCTGCCTCCGTTCGACAAGGCGCGGTTCAAGGGCTTCAGACCCGCGAGGCCGGCGTCGCGACGGTTCGACCTCTGGCAGATGCTCCCGAAGCACAACCGGCGCGACGACAAGACCGGAGACCTGCTGCGCTTCATCTCGTGCCTTCAGGAGGTGACCGACCTCCTGCTCGCCGACCTCGACCGCTGGCCCGACATCTTCGACCTCGAGCGCTCGCCGGAACCGTTCCTCGACCTCATCCTTGAGGACCTCGGCAACCCGTTCCCGTTCGACCTCGACTTGAGAGGCAAGCGCCGGCTCGCGTCAGTGCTGGTCGAGATGTACCGGCAGAAGGGAACCGCGCAGGGCATCAAGAACGCGGTGCGCTTCTTCCTGGGCATCGACGTCGTCGCCATCACCGCGTTCAACGCCGACGCCCTGGTGCTCGGCGAGTCACTGCTCGGAGTCGACTGGGTGCTCGGCCCCTCGGACCGCTTCGCGAAGTACGCGTTCAACGTCGTCGTCGCGCGCATCCTCACGCCGACCGAGCGGAAGCGCCTGCGCGCCATCGTCGAGTACCTGAAGCCGGCGCACACCCACTTCGTCGACCTCATCGAGCCGTTCCCACCCGTCATTCCCGACCATTGGGAACTGGGTGTGAGCGACCTCGGGGAAACGACTTTGCTTCACT
>JAEUJT010000112.1 GCA_016793525.1 Archangium sp.
CGAGCATCACCAGCGTGGGCTGAAGCACCCGCACCGCCTCGAGCATCCCCGAGGGGCCGGCAGTCGATTCGACCCGCTGCAGCTCGCGACCGAACGCGGCGGCGAGGCGACCGGAGATCGCCTTGTCGCGCTCGATGATCAGCACCCGAACGGTCATGTGAGCCGGTCGATGGTGAGCGCCAGCCGCTCGACGCCCAGCTCACCCTTGATCAAATACGCGTCGGCCCCGGCATCTAACCCGCGGCGCTTGTCTTCGGGCGACGCGAGCGAGGAGAGGATCACCACTGGTGTCTTCGCCGTCTCGGGCTGCCCCTTGATTCGCCGAGTGAGCGCGAAGCCGTCGAGCCGCGGCATCTGCACGTCGGTGAGCACGAGATCGTATTGGGCCTGGCCCAGCCGCAGCCACGCCTCTTCGCCGTCAGACGCCTCTTCCACGTCGTGACCCAGCGCGCGCACCAGGGTCGACTCGGTGGCCCGCGCGATCGGCGAGTCGTCGACCAGCAGCACCTTGAGCCGTCGCGACGAGGGCTGCGGGGCCGGCGCGCGCGACAGCTTGCGCACCTCGGCCATGATGTCGGGCACGTGGAGCAGCACCGCGATGCGCCCATCTTCCAGCGCGGCGGAGCCGGCGACGAAAGGCGCGCCCTTCACGAAGTCTCCGCCGATGGGCTTCACCGCCACCTCGCGCTCGTCGACGAAGCCGTCGACCACCAGCGCGGCGCGATCATCTCCGTAGCGCACCACCACCGCCGGAGGGCGCTCGAAGCGCGGGCCGCCGTTGAGGGCGAGCAGCGGCCCCAGCGCGGCCATGGTGATGGGCCGGCCCCGGTGCATCACCGCGAGCGAGCCGAAGACGTTGACCCGATCTTCAGGGCGGAAGCGCGCGACCGCCTCAACGTCAGCCGCGGGCATGCCGTACACGTCGTCACCCAAGCGAACGAGCAGCACCCGCATCAACGCCAGCGACTGCGGCAGGCGGAGCGACACCTTGGTGCTGCGCCCCACCCGGCTCGACACCGCCACCGAGCCGCCGAGCGCCTCGACCTTGCGCTTCACCACGTCCATGCCGACGCCGCGGCCAGACACCTCACTCACCTCGTCTTTGGTGGAGAAGCCCGAACGGAAGATCAACTCCATCGCCTCGCGCTCGGGCAGCGCGTTGGCCTGCGCCTGGGTCAAAATGCCGCGCGTCACCGCCACTTCGCGCAGCTTCGCCGGGTCGATGCCGCGACCGTCGTCTTCGATCTCCACCAGCAGCAGGTCGCCGTCGGCGCGGGCCCGCAGCGCCACCACGCCCTGCTCCGCCTTGCCCAACATGGCGCGCGTCTCGGGCATCTCGACGCCGTGATCGACCGCGTTGCGAATGAGGTGGATCAGCGCGTCGCGCACGTCACCCAACATCGAGCGATCGACGCCGGCGCTCGCGTTGTCGATGGTGAGCTGGATCTGTTTTTTCTGCGAGTTGGCCAGCTCCCGCACCGCGCGGGGGAAGGCCTCGAAGATGGTGGCGAGCGGAACCAACCGCGCGCCGGCCACATGGTCGGCCATCTGCGTCAGGTCGCCGTGGAGCGTGTTCAGGCCGTCGGCGTGCACCCGCTCGAAGCGAAACACGTCGTCGCGGAGCAGGTGGAGATCACTCTCGAGCTGGTTGAGCCGGGTCCGCTGCGCCGGCGGCAAAGGGATCGACTCGGCGAAGCGCAGCAGTTGATCGCCGGCGCGGGAAAACCGAGCCAACAAGCCCGACAGCTCCTCCCCGCGCAGACCGGCCCGCGCGCTCTCCACCAGCAGGTCGCCGGCGAGGAGGCCCAGCGCATCGAGCACCTCCACCGAGACGCGAATGGTGCGATCGGCTTGGGTGCGGCGCTCGACCTGATCGTCGCCTTCTTTCGGCGTGAGGTGAATCGACGACTCGGTCGACACCGGCGGAGGCGCGGTCGCGGCGGGTGGAGGGAGCGGCGCTGGAGCTGAAGCCTTGGGCGCGCTCGCCCGTGCTGGTGGGGGCGCGCTCCTCAGCGGAGGCACCGCGGCGCCCGACGCCGTGGCCAGCCGTTGCACCAGCTCGGCCGACGCCACCGACCCCTCTTTCGCGGCGCCGATGTCGTCGAGGAGATCGGAGATGCCGTCGCAGGCCTGCAGCAGCAGATCGATGGTGGGCGGCGCCTCGAGCCGATTCTCCCGCTGCGCCTTGAGCACGTCTTCACATGCGTGGGCGAGCTGCCCGACGGCCAGCAGGCCCAACATGCGGGCCTCGCCTTTCATCGTGTGCAGCTCACGCGCGACCGACTCCGCCGCGCGGGCCGCCGTGGGCTTCTCCAGCTCGAGCACGCCAAGCTGAATCGCCTGCAGGCGATCGGCAGTCACCTCGGCGAACTTCGCCAAGAGCGACTTCTTGAGGGCTTCCGTATCCACGCGTCAGTCGGCCTTGAACCGCTTGATCAGCTCCGACAACCGGCCGGCGAGCTGGGTGAGCTCGGCCGCCGCGGAGGTTGCTTGCTTCGAAGCTTGGGTGGTCTGGCGGGTGACGTCTTCGATCTCCGCCATCGAGGCCACGACCTGCTCGGTCGCCGTGCGCTGCTGCTGGGTGGCGAGGTTGATCACCCGCGCCGCGTCGCTCGTCTCCTGCACGCCCGCGAGAATGCCCTCGACCGCGCCCGCCGCCACCGAGCCGAGCCGCTCGCCTGCTTCGGTCGCCGTGCGCGAGGCATCGGCCGCCGAGGCCGCCGCCGCCGTCGCCTCGCGGATCTCGGTGATCAGGTTTTTGATCTCTTTGGTGGAATCGAGCACGTTCTCCGCCAGCCGACGCATCTCGGCGGCGACGATGCTGAAGCCCTTGCCCGCCTCACCCGCGCGGGAGCCCTCGAGCGCCGCGTTCAGCGCGAGGAGGTCGGACCGGTCTGCGATCTCGTCGATCACCTCGACCACCGTGCCGATGCGCTCCACGCGGCGGAGCAGCTTGGTGATCGACTCCGACACCGCCAACCCGTCGGCGCGAATCTGCTGCATCGCCTGAATGAACTCGCCGATCGCCCCTCGGCCCGAGCGCGCGGAGTTCAGAGTCTCCTCGGCGACCCGCGCCACCGCGCCCGCGTTCTCCGCGATCTGCGCCGAGGCGTGCTTCAGCTCCTCCATCGTCGCCGTCGTCTCGTGAATCGCCGCGGCTTGTTCGGTCGAAGACGACTCGTGCTGGGTCGACGCGGCCAGCACCTCGTTCGCCGACGATGACAGCCGCAGCGCCGCCTCATTGATCTCGCGCACGAAGGTGCGGAGCGTGTCGATCACCTTGCCGAAGCCCTCGAGCAGCGGCGCCAGCGTGCGATCGTCACTCGTGGCCACGAAGGTGCTCAGCTCACCGTGGGTCACCAGCGCGTTGAGGCCCGCCAGCGCCGCGTCGACGATCTCCTGGCTCCGCCGCCGGTTGTCTGCCGCGTCGTCGAGCCGCCGCGCCACCAGCTTCAACACCTCGTTCACCAGCGCGCCGATCTCCTTCTCGTCGCCGCTCAGGGACGAGACGTCGATGCGCGCGTCGAGCGAGCCATTGGCCACGTCGCGAAGGCTCGCCAGCAGCCCTCCGCCTGCCTTGGGGGCGGCCTTCTTCTTGGCCTTCGGTTTCGGGTCGATGGTCTCGGCGGTCATGGTGCGGCGCCCTTTCGTTCGGGAAGTTCTGCGAGTGCGTGGAGGTCGATCAACAGCACGGTCTTGTCCCCCTTCACCCAGGCGCCGATGGCGAAGGGCGTGGAGGCAGAAGCCGGTAAGCGGCGCAGCTCGGCGAGCGGTACGGCGGCGACCCCTCGCACCACGTCGACCGGCACCCCGACCTCGTCGCCGTTGGAGGCGGTGAAGACGATCGCGCGGTGCCCCTGGCGTGGCGTGCCGAGCTGGCTGCGCACCAGGGTAAGGCTGTGCGGGTTGTCGATGCGCGCCACCTGGGCGAGATCGGCGCCGAACTTGGCGCCCGCCACGTCGAACAGCACCAGATCGATTGAATCGTTCATCGCGACGACACCCGCTGGTGCGCCGAAGCGATGATGCGCGGCAGATCGAGCAAGCTCAGCGCTCCGAACTCGCGCGACTGGGCGATGCCCACCAGAAATTCGTGCGACACCGTGCCGCCCATCGGCGCGGGGAGCGTGTCGGCCACGAAGATTCGCCGCAGCCCCACCACCGCGTCAGCGAGAAAAGCCACCGCGTAGCTCCCGGAGTCGCTGATGAAGATGCGGCTGCGCGCAGTCACCCGGCCTTCGCCCTGCTGGAGGAAGCGCAGCAGATCGACCACCGGCACCACCTGCCCCCGTTGGCCCACCACCCCCAACACGAACGACGGGGTGCGCGGGAGCGGCGTGAGGGCGCCCATGCGGCTGACGTCGCGCACGTGTTTCGAGAGCACCGCCAGCGTCAACTCGCCCGCCCGAAAGACAAAAAACTCTTGGTCGGGCCGAGAGGCCTCGGCCTGGGGTCGATCGGGGGCCTGTGCGAGCGCTCGCTTGAGAGGCGAAGAATCCACCAGACGGCGGACGGTAGCGAAAGTCAGAGCAGAGCGGGTCAGAAAACTCTGCTACAACGCCCGGCCATGGCGCCGCGGGTCCTGGTGATCGACGACAGCCCAATGACCGTTCAGCTGCTGTCGCAGGCGATCTCCGCCGCGGGCCTGGGCGTCGACACCGCCACCGACCTCGCCAGCCTCGACAAGCACCTCGACGCGCACACCTACGCCTTGGTGCTGGTCGACGTGAACATGCCCGAGATGTACGGCGACGACGTCGTCGAGTTCCTCCGCATTCAGCGAAAGCTGTCGGCGCGGCTGTACCTCTACTCCGACCTGCCCGAAGAAGAGCTCGCCGCGAAGACCAAGGCCGCCGGCGCCGACGGGTACATCTCGAAGTCGCACGGGCTCGAGGCGGCGGTTGAGTCCATTCGCCAAGCGGCGGTGGGCAACGGGCCGCAGAAGCTGCTGGTGATCGACGCGGCGGGTGCGACCGCCAAGGCGTTGGCTGACGGCGTCGCCGAGGCCGGCCACGAGGTGGCCAACGCCCACTCCGTCGACGACGCCACGAAGATCATTCTCAAGAAAAAGGCCCGGCCGACGCTGGTGTTGCTCGATCTCCGTACCCCGGGGGCCGACGCGGCGGCGCTGTGCCGCTTCGTCAAAGGCAACACCGTGTTCGCGGGCATTCGCGTGCTGCTGTGCTCGACCGATGACCAGGCCACGCTCGACCGCGCGGTGGTCGCGGCTGGCGCCGACGGCGGCGTTCGCGTCGACGAAGCCTTCGCCGGCGCCGTCTTGTCATTCGTCCCGTAAAATTGGGGCTTCTTCACGAGGTATGGAGCATTTGCGCTCCACCACGTGGACTAACGAGACGCCAAGGCCTACCTCTCACCACATAAACGCCGGTCCTACTTCCGGCCCTTTACGTCGCGCGGGGCCGTTGGCGCGGAGTTTGGAATGAAGCGGTCCCGGTTGCCGGGTATGGCATTGGGTCATGCTCGAACGGGGCTCCGGTTTTCCCCTTTGGCCGGAGCCCCGTTGTGTTTTCTTGCCAGCCTATTCCGCAGACGCAGCGCTAGGCGCCGCTCGCGGCCGGCAACGTCAGCACAAACGTGGTGCCGTCTGGTCCGGTCGTGAACTCGATTCGCCCGTGCATGGCGTCGACGAGATCTCGGCAAATCGAGAGCCCAAGGCCGGTGCCCTTCCCCACAGCTTTGGTGGTGAAGAACGCTTCGTACATGCGCCGCTGCACGTCGGGAGGAATGCCGGTGCCGAAGTCTCGCACGGTGAGGCGCACGGCGTCGTCGATGGTGCTCACGGTCACTTCGAGCCGGCGGCGGCTTCTGGGCACGGTCGACATCGCATCGAGGCCGTTCTGCAGCAGATTGAGCACCACCTGACCCAGCGCCGACGGGGAGCCCGTCACCTCAGGCACGAGGGCGAGATCGGCGACGACCTCCACCTCGGCCTTTTTGGCGCCCCGAAAGATGGTGACCGCCTCGGCGATGGCCCGGGCCGGGTCGAAGCGCACGTGCTCGTCGCGAGAGCGTGCGGTGCCCTGAAGCGCCCGCACCAGCGTCTGAATTCGCGTCACGCCGATCAGCGACTCGGAGACGATGTCGTCGACCTCGTCCAGCTCGGAGCGTTCTCGCGGCTCGCGATCTTTCAGACCGTCGACCTCTTCCTTCAGCGAGTGGAGGTTGCTCTTCAAGAAGGACAGCGGGTTGTTGATCTCGTGGGCCACGCCAGCCACCAGCTGACCGATGGTGGCGAGCCGATCTTGCTGGGAGGCCAGCTCGCGCGCCTTCGAGGCCTCTGACTCGAGCGCGGCGATCTCGATCAGCGCCGCGATCGCGTCGCTCAGCGCCTGCACCAGCCGGAGCGCGCCTTCATTCAGCGTGTCGGGCATCGCCGCGACGTAGAGCACCCCGCGCGGCCCTCGGCTGCCGACCGGCATGACGACCACCGCCAGCCCAGGCGCCGTCTGGAAGGGCACCTTCGCGGAGCGCCCGATGTCGACCGGCGGCACCATGTGTTGCCCGTGGAGCCCCATCGCCAGCACGCTCTGCGCGGCGTCCCTCGGAATCGGCTCCAGCGCAGCCAGCTCGGCCTCGGCCACCCCCGTGGCGGCTGTGCAGATGAGTGCCCCTGTCGCGTCGGGCTCAAACAGCGCCAGGTGCGACACGGGCATCGAAGCCCGCACCGCATCAAGCGCCTTACGCACGGCATCGTTGCGCGACGTCGAGTTCCCCACCGCCTTCAGCACCGCGCGGAGCACCGAGGCCTCGGCCCGCGCCCGCTCGAGCTTCTGCCGATCGAGCACCACCAAAAATTGCCGTGGCACGCGGTCAGGGGCAATCGCCACCTGCAGCCGCTCGCCATGGCCGAGCTCGAACTGGGCCTGCGCGCAGCCGCCCGACTCCCGACAGGTCTGGTGGAGCGAGGAGATGGTCTCCACGAGCCGGTCGCTGAAAGGCGAGGCCAGAAACGCCGCGGCCTGCTCGTTCCAGTGTTGGGGGCGCCCGGCCTCGTCGAGCCAGACCAACCCCACGGGCACGCGATCGATCAACGCGCGAAACCCGTCGACTCGTGCGCGCGCGACCGCGACGTCAGTTGTGAAAACCATACGCCGGCTTCGTGTGCAAAGCGGCGGCCCCGCCTACGTGCCCGAAATCAGGCTGGGGCTTCTGGTCCAGGGTGGGTCGTCGTCACCCCCTGAGATGACACCGACCTCACCGCCATGTGCGCTTACTTCCGACGCGAGCGATTTCCACCGCCGCCGGAATGACCACCACCGGAGGGACCGCCGCCCCGGTGCTGATCATCGCCCCGGCTACCGTACCGAGCGCCCGAGCGCGACTCCGCAGGGCGACCGCCGCGTTCTTTCCAGAGTCGGTCGAGCACGGCTCGGGAGTCGAAGCCGCGCTCGCGCTCCACCGGAGCCGCGGGAGGTGACGCCACCGCCCCAACGCCCGGTGACGCAGCCGGAGCTTCTGCTGCTCGAGGCGGCCGCGCGGGGACACTCCCCTTCTCGAACGCCACCACCTGGGCGTCCATCTGCTTGCGCTTGATGTTCACCGAGAGCAACCGCACCTCGCACGGAGTACCGACCTTGACCACCCGGCCATCGCCGAAGGTGATGCGGTGCGTGGCCTGCTCGAAGCGGAACCGCGGGAACACGGTCTCGCCCTTCACGAAGACGTCGACGTACACGTCGGTGAGCTCGACGAAGAAGCCGTGTTCGGTGAGGCCGGTGACCGTCGCCGCGAAGGTCTCTCCGACGTGCTTGCGCATCAGTAAGCACGCATACAGCTGGTTCACTTCGCGCTCGACCTGCATCGCGGCGCGCTCGCGCTCCGACGACTGCTGGGCCATGGCCTCGAGCGCTTCGGTGGCCTTCGGCGCGCCCTTCTTCTTGCCCTGCGCCCACACCGTCTTGAGCAACCGATGCACGAGGAGATCGGGGTAGCGGCGAATGGGCGAGGTGAAGTGCAGGTAGTCTTCGGCGCCGAGGCCGTAGTGGCCGCTGTTCGCCGACGAATACACCGCCTGCATCATCGAGCGGAGCGCCAGCTGGGTCAGCGCGCGTTGCTCGGCGTGCCCCTGCAGCTTCTGCAGCACGGCGTTGAGCTCGAGCGAGGTCAGCGCGCCCTTCACCCGAATGCCGTACGCACCGAGGAGCGTGGTGAACAACGCCAGCTTCTCGTCGTCGGGCGCGCCGTGGTACCGGTTGACGGTGGGCAGGCCGCGCTCACGGAAGAAGCGCGCCACGGCCTCGTTCGCCGCCAGCATGCACTCCTCGACCAGGCGGTGGCTCTCCCAGCGCTCGCGCCGCACCATGCGCGCCGGGAGACCGTCGGCTTCGTTGAGCTCGACCCGCGTCTCGGGCAGGTCGAAGTCGACCGCGCCGCGGGCCCGCCGCATCGCCGTGAGGCGCTTGGCCAGCTCGTTCGCGCGCTCGAACAGCGGCTTGAAGGCGTTCCGGTGCGGCACCGACTCGCCGTTCAGCACGTGGTGCACCTCGGTGTAGGTGCACCGCGCCGCGCTGCGCATCACCGCCGGGTAGACCTCGGAGGCGATCGTCGCGCCCGACGCGTCGATGACCATGTCGGCCACCATGCAGAGGCGATCTTCGTCGGGCTTGAGCGAGCAGAGGCCGTTCGACAGGCGCTCTGGGAGCATCGGCAGCACGCGCCCAGGCAGATACACGCTGGTGCCACGGCGGAGCGCCTCAGCGTCGAGCGCGCTGCCCTCACGTACGTAGTGCGACACGTCGGCGATGGCGACGATCAACCGCGTGCCCTTGGCATGGGGCTCGACGTAGATCGCATCATCAAAGTCGCGCGCGTCTTCGCCATCGATGGTCACCAGCGGCGTGCTGCGGAGATCTCTTCGGCCCGGCGCGGTGGCCTCGGCTTCGTCGACGGTGAGCGCAAACGCGTCGGCCTCGTCCATCACCGGCGCGGCGAACTCGTCTTGAAAGCCCTTCGAGAAGGCCACCGAGAGCACCTCGACCGAGTGATCGGCTTCAGCGCCCAGCGAGCCGGCGACCTCTCCGGTGAGCGGCGCCGAGGTGCGCAGCAGCTTCGCGCCGACCCCGAGCCGCACCTTCACCATGTCGCCCGGCCGAGCCAGCTGCGTCTTCGGCACACGAATGATGCCGAGCTCGGCCTCGCGAGGCTTCACCATCGCCTCGTTGCCTTGCTCGACGTAGGTGCCCACCACGAGCTGCCGGGTGCGCGCCTCGACCGCCACCACGCGACCAGAGCTGCGGCCAGTGCGATCGCGCGCGAGCTCGATCACCACCTGATCGTGGTCGACGGCCTTTCGCGCCTCGTCGGGGGGAATGAAGATGTCTTCACCCTTGGCGCCGCCCACCGGGGCCACGAAGGCGAACCCATCGGGGTGGTGGTGAATCGTTCCGCGAATCTGCTTGGCGGCGGTCGCCGGAGGGTCACCGCGCTCTCGACGCGAGGTCCGAGCAGGCCCCGGGGGAGGCGGCATCGCTTTGACCTGCCCTCGCCCCCGCCCGCGCGCTGGAGTGGTTGCGGGAGGCGCAGACACCAGACCGGCGGAGGCCTTCTCTTTCCGCGGAGGCGACTTCCACGCAGGGCCCGACGTCTGCGAGTACACACGACCGGGAATGCCGTAGCGCTTCCCCTCGCGTACCAACTTGTTGGAGCGCACCAGCTCGCGCAACACGCGCTTGAGCTCGGTCTGCGCCGGAGGTTTGAAGGCACCGGCCTTCATGATCTCCTGCAACCCGACAACCCGCCCTGCCTGATCAACAATGCTCACCACGTGAGCTGCATCAACACGCACGAATACCTGTCCTTGAAATGAGAAAGGCCAACCCGTCGCACGTGGCGACCAGGGTTGGCCCGAAAGTAAAACCAGATGATGCGGTGCGCGTCAGAAGTACCACGCAGCGCCGACTCCCGGCGTCAGCGTCGACAGCACCACGATCACGTCACCCCGCGAGGTGAAGCTCAGTGGCACCTCGAGCGCCAACTTACCGGTCAACGAGAACGACGGGCTGAAGAAGTACGCCGCCCCGCCGCCGATGCGAAACCCCAACCCGATGGCCGGGTCGCCGCCGGTGGTCGCCATGGTGAACGACGCGCCCACGGTGAACAGCGGCCGCAGCGCCGCCGACGGCGTACGAAAGTGGTAGTCGAGCCCCAACGCCGCCGAAAGCGAGAACAACGTCGCGCTGCTCACGATGCCCAGCGCCGCCCCGAGGTCGATGGTGATCGCCGCGTTGTCGTTGGCCCACAGCGCCAACCCCACCGTCGGAGCTGCCAGCGCCGCGACCGCGCCCACGCCCGAAGGTATGCCGACGCCGGTGGTGCCGAAGCCGGCGCGAATGCCGACCGCGCCAGAACCTGCAGACGCCGCGGGGCCTTCGTTTTCAACTGGCTTCACCCCGCGCGCACCGCCGTTCCCGCCACGCTGTACGGGCTGCATCGGCTCGGGAAAGCCACGCGAGGGCTGCGCCTGCTGCGGCGGAGGCGTGTTCGGCGCGTAGGGGTTGTCGTTCGGCGAGGTGCGCGTCGGCACCCCAGAGCTGGGCGTCGCCGGCTCGATCTCGGTGCCGATCTCCTGCGCCCACACCGCTGCACTGCCCACCACCACCGCCGCTGCCAACACTCGCGTCATCATGGAGAAGCCCTCAGTTCAAGACCACGTCTGGAGCCTTCACGGTGGCCAGAACCTTGAACGTTTTTGAGAACTGCATCGGGTTGTGCACCTTGCCCAGGAAGAACTCGATTTCCTGCGGGCCGGGGTTGCGCGGGGTGAAGAAGAACTCGCGCACCGGCGTGCCGGCCACGTGGCGCAGCGACACTTCGCGGAGGCTGACGCGTTTGGCGGTCTGCGGCTCGATGGCCCACACGTGCCCCTGCTTCTCGCTCAGCGTCACCGTGAGGCCGTGGTTCAGCTTCACGTCGACCTTCTTCGGCTGCGAGCCACCGCTCTCGACCTTGACGATGTCGATGGAGTCGCGCGACACGGGCGGGTAGTCGGGCGCGCGAGGCTCGGCAGACTCGGCCTGAATGGTGCCGCCCCAGCCGGTGGTCTTTTCAACCACGCCGGTCGCCACCATCACCTCGCCCACGAACTTCTTCAGGCCCTTGGTGGCCTTGCCGACGATGGTGAAGGCCACTTGCTGGCGCGTGCCGGGGTTCGACACCACCAGGTAGAACTCTTCACCGCTCATCTCGAGGCGGCCGCGCAGGGTGGCGAAGCCCTTGAGACCGACGGAGATACCGGGGCTGCCCAGCGTGGTCACTTCACCGGGGCTGAGGAGGCGCAGCTTCACCGCCTCGACCACCTCTTCGACAGGCGCCACGGTCGCGACATCGGCTTCGGGCTTCTTGGCCGAGTACTTCCGCACGTCGACGTAGCCGCCGTAGGCGTGGCTCCGGCGAATGAGGCCGCTCACCGACACGCGGTGATCGACGTAGGCCGGAAGCACTTCTTGATCGGGGCCCTGGAGGAGGAACCACAGCTCGCGTTTGTCGCGGCCGATCACCTCGAGGTACGGGAAGCCCTGGTAGACCACCAGGCGGCCCTTGAGCGAGCCCTCGCCGATCACGCCGCGCTGGCCGACCGTGAGCACCTGCTCCATTTCACGCTTGGTCAGCTGCTCGATGTCGGGCGGAGACTTCGTCGCCCGCGGCAACGCCTTGTCGGGCAGCGGGCCCAACCAGCCATCGGCCCGGCGCGGAACGCCGCTCACCAAGGGAACGAGCTCGGCCGCCTTCGACGGCTTGCCGGCCTTGGCAGCCGAGGCGGCGGCCTTGGCTGCAGGCGCGGCGACCTTCGCGGCCTTGGCAGGCGGCGCCGCTTTCTTCGCGACTTTCTGCGGGAGTTTCTTGGCCTTGGCAGGCGGGGTGGGCTTCACGGACTTCTTGGCGACCTTCGCCTTTTTCTTGGCCAACGCGGTCTCCTTCGTTTGCCGAAACGGCAGCGCAGAGATGCCGCGCCTACACAAGATCAGCCCCCCATGTCAATGCAAGTCTCGGCAATTCCTCTTGGTTTTCAAACCTGCGACAACTCGAGTGCTCATGCTGACGGTCGAGGAAACGCTGGCGCGGGTGCTGGAGGCGGTACCGCGGTTGGAGGCAGAGACGGCGCCCATCGCCGCCGCGATCGGACGGATCCTCACGGGCCCAGTACACGCGGCACGAACGCTCCCTCCCTGGGACAACTCGGCGATGGATGGGTACGCGATTCGCCACGGTGACGCCCCCGGAAGGCTGGCGGTGGTCGACGCGGTGTACGCGGGCGATCGGCCCCAACGTCCCCTTTCACCGGGGGAATGTGCCCGCATTCAGACTGGGGCTCCGCTTCCTCCCGGCGCCGATGCCATCGTCCCTCAAGAGCACGCGCGGCGAACGGGCGATCACATTCAGCTCGACGCGCCGGTCTCGTCAGGGGCCTTCGTACGGCTCGCTGGCGAAGACACCCGGGCGGGCGCCCTTCTCCTTTCGGCCGGAACGCGGGTCGGCTTGGCCGAGGCAGCGGCGCTGTGGGCGCAGGGAGCCACGTCGGTTCAGGTTCCTCGGCGTCCGTCGGTGGCCATCGCCTCGAGTGGTGACGAGCTGGCGCCTGTCGGTTCGCCGCCGAGCGATCGGTTGATCGACACCAACACGCCGATGATCGCCCGCGCGGTCGAGCTCACGGGGGGGCGTGCCACACCACTCGGCTTGGCAGCCGACCGGCTCGACGCCGTGACCGACGTCTTGGCGAGAGGGCTGACGCACGACGTGCTGATCACCGTCTCCGGCGCCTCTGTTGGAGATCGCGACTTCACCCGGCCGGCGCTGACCGCGCTTGGGGTCTCCATCGAGGCGTGGAAAGTCGCCATGAAGCCAGGCAAGCCCTTCACCTTGGGCCGCCGCGGGACCACGGTGGTGTTTGGCCTCCCAGGAAACCCCGTCTCGGCGTTGGTGACCTTCGAGCTCTTCGTTCGGCCCGCGCTCCGAGCCATGCAAGGCCTGTCCCCTGGGCCACCTCGCCTCACTGGGCGCTTGGCGACCGCGGCCACCAAACCGGCCGGGCTTGCGCACTTCCTCCGCGCCTCAGTGACCGAGCGCGACGGAGCGCTGTGGGCCACGCCGACAGCCACACAATCCTCCGGGGCGTTGTCGTCGGCGCTCGGCGCGACACACCTCATCGTTCTCCCAGAGAACGCGACAGAGGTCCCCGAAGGCGCCAGCATCTCCTTGATTCCATTGAGTTGGGCGAACGAGCCGTGACCATCTGGGCAACCTTTCACCACCCGGCTCATCTCACTGGTTGTTGACCAGGAGGGGCCGTCGCCCGCATGGTGCGCCATCGCCGGCTCCAACCAGGCGAGTCGAAGGGGTTCTCATGAGTTCCAAAACTCCAATCTTGCCGACGCGAAAGCTGTCGAACCACTTGGAGCGATTCTCGGAGTCTGACCTCCCCACTGAGCGCGGCACGTTCCGCATCGTGGTGTTCCGCGACCGGCGAAACGGCAAAGAGCACGTGGCCATGGTCAAAGGTGACGTCACGGGGCGCGAAGGGGTGCCGGTGCGGCTGCACTCTGAATGTTTGACCAGTGAGATCTTCGGCAGCCTCCGGTGCGACTGCCGGGCACAGCTCGATCGCGCGCTCGACTTCATCAACCAGCAGGGGTGCGGAGTGCTGCTCTACCTGCGCCAAGAAGGCCGGGGCATCGGGCTGGGGAACAAGATTCGCGCGTACGCCCTCCAGCAAGAGCAAGGGCTCGACACCGTCGACGCCAACCTGAAGCTCGGCTTCGCTGACGACCTGCGCCGGTACGACATCGCGGCGGAGATGTTGCGGTCGCTCGACGTGCAGAGCGTCGACCTCATCACCAACAACCCGCTCAAGATCGCGGGCCTCGTCGACGAAGGGGTGCCGGTGCGACGGCGAATTCCCTCGCGCACCCTCACGAATCCCCTTAACGTCGACTACCTGAAGACGAAGCGCGATCGATCAGGACACCTCATTGAGTTCCTCAGCGAGGAAGCGACAGAAACCAAGCAAACCGGGTAGCGGCACGTCGCGCGGGAAACGCGCCGCGGCGTCGTCTGGCCCGTTGTCCCTGCGCTTTTGGGGCGTTCGTGGGTCCATTCCCACGCCCGGCCCCACCACCGCCCGGTACGGCGGCAACACCCCCTGCATCGAAGTGCGCATCGGCGACGAGCTGGTGCTGTTCGACCTCGGCACCGGTATTCGCGGCTTCGGCGAGTCGGCCAAGCCGCCGATTCGCGGCACGATCTTCATCTCGCACTACCACTACGATCACCTGCAGGGCCTGCCGTTCTTCGTGCCCATCTTCAACCCGCGCAACGAGTTCACCATTCGTGGGCCGACGCGTGAGGGCCGCACGGTGCAAGACGTGATCTCCGGGCAGATGCAGCAGCCCTTCTTCCCGGTCACCGCCGAAATGGTGTTCCGCGCCAAGCTCACCTACGAGCCGATGGCCGCGGGAGACACGGTGCGTATCGGCGACGGCGTCGTCACCGCGCTCGAGACCAACCACCCGGGCGGCAACCTCGCCTACCGCATCGACTGCCAGGGCAAGTCGATCGTTTATGCCACCGACACCGAACACGGCACGGAGCGCGACTCCAAGTTGATCGAGTTCGCGCGGGGCGCCGACATTTTCATCTACGACGCGATGTACACAGAAGACGAGTACCGAGGGAAAATCGGCTCGGCGAAGCTCGGCTGGGGCCACTCCACGTGGCAGACCGCGGTGGAGATCGCGAACACGGCCGGCATTGGCACGCTGGTGTTGTTCCACCACGATCCCACTCGCTCCGATGACGCGCTCGACGCGCTGGTGGCCGAAGTTCGCGCGGTGCGAAAGAAGACCATCGCCGCGCGCGAAGGCCTCGTGCTGGTGCCGTAAGGCGTCGGCGAGCTACCGCGGCTCGAGCACGACAGTGTCAGCATCGCGTGGGTCGAAGGTGGTGCGGAGCGTGCGAGCGGCACCCTCGCGCACCGTGACCAGCGCCAGCGCCTGATGGTCTCCACGCTGGAGCGGCACGGTCCACACCAGCGACTCGGTCAACCCACGAGGGAGTTGGCGCTCTTCGCGCCGAATGAGCGACTCGCCCCGCCACACCTGGAGATCGACCGCGCGCACGTCGGAGGCGGGGAGCGCCAACCGCCACTCCACTCGCCGGTCGGTGGCGAAGAGGCCAAAGGCGCCTCTCCACCCGAGGGCCGCGGCGCCCAGCACGACGACCACCGCCAACCGGCGGGGCCACTCACGTTTCATCGGGTTCGTCATCGCCGTCGTCGCCTTGATCATCGTCAGGCGGCGGGTCGGCGCGCTTGCGCTTCGAGGCGCCGGCGTACTTCGTCTTCAGATCGCTGACCTTCAGTCGAGGCAGCAGCGACGGCGCCTCGCCCTTCACCCGATCAGGAACCAGCTTCACCTCGGCGCGGACCTCGATCGTCATACCGGCGATCAACTTCAACAGCTCGTCGCGCACCTTCTCAGACTGGAGGAACTTACGAACCTCTTCAGACACCACGCGGCCGATGTCGTCTTTGGTCTTCTCGGCCTGCTGGAGCAGGAAGGTGAGCGCTTCTTTCGGAAGCTTGAGCTGGCCGGCAAGGCGGCGCACGCCCTCTTCCGACATGAAGACGGCGCCCAACCCAGCCCACGCCATGCGGCGCACGAAGTCGGGCACGAAGCGGGCTCCGCCCTTGTCTGCGCCTTCTCCGTCGAGCGGGTCTTCGGGCAAGTCGTCCATCGTCGCCATGTTAGCTCGCGGCCGCGGCCATGGAGATGGCTGGGCCCTGGCGTGACGCATTTTCCTGCGAGATGCGCGCGGCGACCCGGCTGGCCAGATGCATGAATGACTGCGCCTCGGCGCTCTCGGGGTGCCCGGCACACACCGGCAGGCCGCGGTCGCCACCCTGGCGGATCTTCAGGTCGAGGGGAATCTCGCCGAGGAACGTGACGTCCATCAGCTCGGCTGCGCGCCGGCCACCGCCGACGTCGAAGATGTGGGTGCCCTTGCCGCAGTGTGGGCAGATGAACTGGTTCATGTTCTCGATGATGCCGAGGATGGGGATGTGGAGCGCGTCGAACATCTGCTTCGCGCGGACCACGTCGGCGAGCGCCACGTCTTGCGGCGTGGTCACCAGCACCGCGCCCGAGCTGCGCACCTGCTGCGCGACGGTGAGGGGCACGTCGCCGGTGCCGGGCGGGAGGTCGACCACCAGGTAATCGAGCTCGCCCCAATTCACGTCGCGCACCAGCTGCATCAACGCGCCGTGCATCATCGGGCCGCGCCAGATCAGCGCCTTGTCTGGCTCGATGAGGAAGCCGATCGACATCACCTTGAGCCCGTGGGCCTCGAGCGGCTCAAGCACCTTGCCGTCTTTCGACACGGGCTTCTTCTTGATGCCGGTCATCACGGGAACGGAGGGGCCGTAGAAATCAGCGTCGAGCAGGCCGACCTGCGCGCCGTGCCGGGCGAGCGCCACCGCGAGGTTGAGCGCCACCGTCGACTTGCCCACCCCGCCCTTGCCGGCGCCGACCAGCACCACGTTCTTCACGCCGGGGAGCAGCGCGCCCTTCGACGACCCGTTCGGCGCTGCGCGCACCCGAGAGGTCATCTCGACCGCGAGCGTGCCCATGCCGGGA
>JAEUJT010000191.1 GCA_016793525.1 Archangium sp.
CACCACCAGATCGACGCCCTGGGGGTCTTTCCCGATGACGATGGAGTTGATCTCGGCCGCGTCGATGCGCTCGATGTTCTGATCGACCTGCTTCTTGAGACCGGCGTGGGTCTTGTCGCCGAAGTAGAACGACTTCAGGTACGGCACCTTTTCGAGCTCGCTGGCGGCGATGGAGTCGAGCTGGTTCTCCATGTCGGCGGTGAAGTCGTAGTCGACCAGATCGCGGAAGTGCTTCTCCATCAGCGCGACGACGGCGAACGCCTCCCAGTTGGGGATGAGCGCGGAGCCCTTCTTCCACACGTACTTCGCCTGCAGCGTGCCCATGATGCTGGCGTAGGTGGAGGGCCGGCCGATGCCGAGCTCCTCGAGCTTCTTCACCAGCGACGCTTCGGTGTACCGGGCCGGCGGCGAGGTGGAGTGGCCCTTGGCCTCGAGCGACGACAGCGGCACCACGTCGCCCTCTTTCAGCGGCGGGAGCGGCGACTCTTGATCGTCCAACGACGCGGCGGGGTCATCGCTGCCCTCGACGTACGCGCGCAGGTAGCCGGGGAACGAGATGGTGCGGCCCGAGGCGGCGAACTCGACCTTCTCTTGGCCGGTGTCGACCGCGAGCTTCACGCTGAGCGACTCGCCCACCGCGTCTTCCATCTGGCTGGCCAGGGTGCGCTTCCAGATCAGCTCGTACAGCTTGAGCTGCGCGCCACCGAGCTCACCCTCGAGCTCCCGCGGCGTCTTGAACGATTCACCGGCGGGGCGAATGGCCTCGTGGGCCTCTTGCGCGTTCTTCGACTTCTTCGCGTAGTGGCGCGGCTGGGCCGGCACGTATTCGGCGCCGAACAGCTCCTTCACCTGGCCGCGGGCGGCGGTGAGCGCCGTCTCCGACAGGTTGGTGGAGTCGGTGCGCATGTAGGTGATGTAGCCGCCTTCGTAGAGGCCCTGCGCCAAGCGCATCACCTGCTGCGCGCTCATGTTGAGCTTGCGCCCGGCTTCTTGCTGCAGCGTCGAGGTCTGGAACGGCGCTTTGGGCGAGCTGCGCGAGGGCCGCTTGTCGAGCGACTTCACCACGAAGGGCTTGCCCTGGAGCCGGCCGGAGAGCGCCCGCGCCTTCGCTTCGTCGAGCCACGTCACCTGGCCCTTGAGCGCTCCGGAGTCGTCGAAGTCTTTGCCCGTCGCAACGCGGGTGCCGTCGACGGAGAACAGCGTCGATTCGAACGCCGGCGAGGTCGGGTGCTTCGCCGCCAGGTCCCAATACGTGACCGAGCGAAAGCGCATTCGCTCGAGCTCGCGGGCCACGATGAGGCGAATCGACGGAGACTGCACGCGCCCGGCCGACAGCCCGGTCTTCACCTTGCGCCACAGCACCGGCGACACGGTGTAGCCGTACAGCCGGTCCAACGTGCGGCGGGCTTCTTGGGCGTCGACCAGGCTCAGGTCGATGTCGCGCGAGGCGTTGACGGCCTCTTGAATCGCGCGCTTGGTGATCTCGTGAAACACCATGCGCCGGGTGGTCACCTTGGGCTTGAGCTGCTCCCGCAAGTGCCAGGCGATGGCCTCGCCCTCTCTGTCTTCGTCGGTGGCGAGGTAGAGGAGGTCGACCTTCTTCAGCGCCTGCTTCAAGTCGGCGATGACGTCTTTCTTCGTCACCTCGTAGGTGAGCTTGAAGTCGTGATCGACGTCGACGCACAGCCCGCTCGAGGGCAGATCGACCACGTGGCCGATCGACGCCTTCACGGTGAAGTCTGCCCCCAGGAACTTCTCGATGGTCTTCGCCTTGGCCGGCGACTCGACGATCACCAACGCCTTCTCAGCCATGCGCGCCGTTTGGACGATGCGGCGCACGACGTCAAGGACGCAGCGCAGGCCGAACTCGATTCACCGCCTGGCCGGATTCGGCGCGGCCGTTCGTCTTTGCGGGTACGGAGGCCGCGGTGGCCCGAGACATCTTGGAAAGAGAGCCCCGATGATCAGCCTCCTCGCCGTGGCCGTCGTGCTGCATGCCGCGCCCCACCCCGTGCGCCTGACCTTCGGCGACGTGGCGGGGTTCGCACACGGAGGTGTGATGCACTTCGCCACCGCGGGGCGGTAGCGCCCTTCGGGTTTCATGGGGTTGCGTTTCTGCTTCTCGTTTCACGCGAGGTGGCCGGTCTAGGAAGCACCACCAGTGACAAACGCGGAGTTGGGACAGCTCTATGAGCGCTACGGGTACCACGTGCACCAGCGGTGTCTGGCCATTCTCGGCCAGGCGAACGACGCCAACGACGCGATGCAAGACACCTTCCTCCGCGCGCAGCGCTACCCGCCGAGCGGCGTGGAGTCGATGCTCGCCTGGCTCTGCAGCGTGGCCACGCGGGTGTGCTTCGATCAGCTGGCGCGGAACCGGCGTTCAGAGCCGTGGCCCGAGCGGCTCCTCCAACGGCAGCGGGATGCACGAGGCGGGCAAGACAGCTCGGTGGAGCTCAAGCTCTCGCTCGGCGCGGCGCTCCTCTCGCTCGATGAGACCTCTCGGGAGATGGCCGTGATGCACCTGGTGGAAGGGCTGACTCAGGAGGAGATCGCCCAGCGTACCGGCTACTCGCGCCGCA
This sequence comes from Archangium sp., assembly GCA_016793525.1. Next base: position 2,583 of record JAEUJT010000191.1, read on the forward strand.
CGGTGAACACCAAGCTCCAGGCCGCGGGCACCCAACTCCGCGCCGCCCTGCACCCACTCGCTGCGGAGGTGACGCCGTGACGCGCGGTCCAAGTTGCCCCCCGAAGATCGAGCTCCAGCGCGTCGCTGCCGGAGAGCCTGTTCCCGGCATCGAGGCGCACTTGCCGACCTGCGACGACTGCCGCAATTTTGTAGACCAACAAAAGAACGAGGCGCTCGCCTTCGCCCGCGCGCGGCCGCCAGAGCTGTTCCTCTCCCAGCTCGAGCGA
>JAEUJT010000166.1 GCA_016793525.1 Archangium sp.
AGCACGGTGGTTCGAAACGGCGCTCCACGGAGCGCGTCGACCGGCAGGCGGTAGCTGGCGATGCTGCGCAGCGCGTCGGCCATGCCGGGGAAGTAGCCGTCGGCGGCGGCGCTCTCGGCGTAGAGCGACATGGCCTCGGGCGGCACGGGGCCACCTCCGCGCATCCACCGCAGGTACCCGCCCATCACCCGCTTCGACACCGGCAGCCGCGCGGCCCAGCGGGCGGCCACGTCGAGCGCCCCCGTGGCCAGCAGCGCCTTCGCCTCCGCCGGCAACCCCAGCGCCGGGGCGCTCGCGACCGTGAGCGATGAAACGGAGGCGGGGTTCGCGGCGGCCAGCGACAGCGCCACCAGGCCTCCGAAGCTGTGTCCGACGAGGTGGAAGCGGGAGATGCCTCTCGCCGAGAGCCAGTTGTGGAGCTTGCGCGCGACGTCGACCGGCTCGCTCTCGGCCCAGCGCAGCGACTTGCCAGAGCGAGGGAGATCGACCGCCAGGTACCGGCGCCCTCCCCGCGCGATCACGGCGTCAAACACGCGGTGCGAAGCGCCGAGCCCGTGCACCAACACCACCACCTCGCCCGCACCGTCATCGCGGACGTGGAGGCTCATGCCCCGAGCGCCTCGCGCAGCGCGTCGCCGATGTCGCCCGCGTACTGCTTGATGCGCTTGGCGTCGGGCCCCTCGACCAGCACACGCACCTTCGGCTCGGTGCCGGAGTAACGCACCAGCACCCGGCCCTCGCGGCCCAGCTTCTTCTCCACGGCGGCGATCGCCTTCTGCACGTCGGGGAGGTTCGCCAGGTCGCGGCGCTCTCTCACCTGCAGGTTGAGCAGGGTCTGCGGCACCGCCTCGAAGACCTTGGTCAGCTCGCTCATCGGCTTGCCCGCGCGGCACATCACCGCCAGCACCTGGAGCGCGGCCAGCGTGCCGTCGCCCGTCGTCGCGTGGTCCAAGAACACCAGGTGGCCCGACTGCTCGCCACCGAAGCTGTAGCCGTTCGCGCGCATCGACTCGACGACGTAGCGGTCGCCGACCTTGGTGCGCACCACCTTGCCGCCCCACCCGGCCACCGCGCGCTCGAGGCCCACGTTGCTCATCACCGTGGTCACCAGCGTCTTCTTCTTGAGCGCCTTTCGCTGCAGCAGCGCGCCGGCGCAAATGGCCATGATCGCGTCGCCGTCGACCACCTTGCCGCGCTCGTCGACCACGATCAGGCGATCGGCGTCTCCGTCGAGCGCGAGGCCGAGGTTGGCCTTGTTCGCCAGCACCGCCTTCTGCAACGCCTCGGGGTGCAGCGCGCCGAACCCGTCGTTGATGTTCTTGCCGTTCGGCTCAACGCCGATAGAGATCACCTTGGCGCCGAGCTCCTCGAGCACCTCGGGAGCCACGCGGTACGCCGCGCCGTGCGCGCAGTCGACCACCAGCGTCAGGCCCTCGAGCGTCAATTCGCGGGGGAAGGTATTTTTGAGAAACACGATGTACCGGCCGCGCGCGTCGTCGAGCCGCACCGCGCCGCCCACCTTGTCGGCCGTGGGCCGCAGGGAATCGAGCGCCTTCTCGAAAATCAGCGCCTCGATCTTCTTCTCGGTGTCGTCAGGCAACTTGAAGCCGTCGCGCCAGAAGAACTTGATGCCGTTGTCTTCGTACGGGTTGTGCGACGCGGAGATCACCGCGCCCGCGTCTGCCCGCATCGAGGTGGTGAGGTTGGCGACCGCCGGCGTGGGCATCGGCCCCACCAGCGCCACGTCGACGCCCATCGACATGATGCCCGAAGCCAGCGCGTGCTCGATCATGTAGCCGGAGAGGCGTGTGTCTTTGCCAATGATCACCCGGTGCCGGTGGGTGCCGTTGCGAATGAGGTACGCCAGCGCGCGGCCCAGCTGCATCGCCAGCTCGGCCGTCATCGGGAACACATTGGCCACGCCCCGCACGCCGTCGGTGCCGAACAACCGCGGGTGCCCGTTTCCGTTCTTCTCGGTCTCCATGGCGGGGCCTCTTACACGGTCAGCGCGCGCCGCGAATGGCTTGCGCGACGGAGAGGGCTTCTCTCGTCTCGGCCACGTCGTGCACGCGGACCATGTCGACGCCGTGGAGGGCCGCGGCGATGGCCACCGAAACCGCGCTGGCCAGCACGCGATCTCCGGGCGCGGCGTGTCCCGTGAGCTTCCCGAGAAAGCCCTTGCGGCTGGTGCCGAGGAGGATCGGGACGCCGAGCTGGCGCAGCGCGCCGAGGTGCTTGAGCAGCGACAGGTTGTGCTCGAGCGACTTGCCGAAGCCGATGCCGGGGTCGACGAGCAAGCGCTCCGGAGGCACGCCGGAACGAGCGATGGCCCCCCGCAGCGCCTCGCGCACCTCAACCACGACGTCGTCGTACGACGGCGCCTGCTGCATGGTGAGGGGCGTTCCCTGCATGTGCATCAAACACGCGGCGGCGCCAGCCGAGGCCACCACCTCGCGCATCGCCGGAGCGGAGAGCGCGGTCACGTCGTTGACCAACGCCGCTCCCGCCTCGAGCGCACGCCGGGCGACCTCGGGCTTCGAGGTATCGATGGAGAGCGGCACTCCGGGGCACGCGCGCGCCAAACCTTCGAGCACCGGCAACACCCGAGCGCACTCTTCATCGACAGAGACGGGCTCCGCGCCAGGTCGGGTGGATTCGCCGCCGACGTCGAGGAGATCGGCACCGTCGTCGACAAGGCGCTTCCCATGCTCCACCGCCGCGCGCGGGTCGAGGGAGCGACCTCCGTCAGAGAACGAGTCGGGCGTGACGTTGACCACGCCCATCACGAACGTGCGACGGCCCCACTCGAACACCGCTGAGCCGAGGCGGAGCGGGTTCATGTGGGGCCGAAGCGAGACCGCACCACCTGCAGTTACGACGCGCCGCCGGGCTCCATCTTGCCGGGGAGACCATCGAGCGCGTCGAGAATGCGGCGATCTTTCTTCTCTTCGCCGCGCTTCGGGTTCGGGGGCGGGGCAGACACCCGGGGCGCCGGCTTCTCGCGCTCGAGGGTTCCGCCCTGCATCAGCACGTCGAGATCGGCGCCGTCGAGCGTCTCGTACTCAACCAGGGCGTCGGCGATGCGGCGGAGCGCGTCGATGTTGTCCATGATCAGCCGCTTGGTGCGCTCGTACGCGCCCATCACGATGCCGCGCACCTCGGTGTCGATCTGCCGCGAGGTCTCTTCGGAGTAGTCAGGCTTGCTCGCGAAGTCGCGGCCGAGGAACACCTCGCCCTGCTGCGCGCCGTAGGTCAGCGGCCCGAGTTTGTCGCTCATGCCCCAGCGGGTCACCATCGCTCGCGCGAGCTGGGTGACGCGCTCGATGTCGTTCGCCGCGCCAGCGGAGAGCTCTCCGAAGACGACCTCTTCGGCCAAGCGCCCGCCGAGGGCGACGCAGAGCTGGTCCATCAGCTTCTTCTTGTAGAGGTTGATCGCGTCTTCTTTTGGGACGAAGGCGGTGACGCCCAGGGCCTGGCCGCGCGGGATGATGGTGACCTTGTGCACCGGGTCGGTGTTCGGCAGCAGCTTGCCGACGATCGCGTGTCCGGCCTCGTGAACGGCCGTGTTGCGCTTCTCTTCTTCGCTCATGATCATCGACTTGCGCTCGGGGCCCATCATCACCTTGTCGCGCGACTGGTCGAAGTCGCCCTTGGTGACGCGGTCGCGGTTGTTGCGCGCCGCGTAGAGGGCCGCTTCGTTGACCAGGTTCTCGAGGTCAGCGCCGGTCATGCCGGGCGTGCCGCGGGAGATCAGATCCAAGTCGATGTCGTCGGCGAGCGGCACTCGGCGGGTGTGCACCTTGAGAATGCCGAGGCGGCCCTTGAAATCGGGGCGCGGCACCACGATGCGGCGGTCGAAGCGGCCCGGGCGTTGAAGCGCGGGGTCGAGCACGTCGGGCCGGTTGGTGGCGGCGATGATGATCACGCCTTCGTTCGACTCGAAGCCGTCCATCTCAACGAGCAGCTGGTTGAGCGTCTGCTCGCGCTCGTCATGCCCGCCGCCGAGGCCGGCGCCGCGGTGACGGCCGACCGCGTCGATCTCGTCGATGAAGATGATGCACGGCGCGTTCTTCTTGCCCTGCTCGAACAGGTCGCGCACGCGGCTGGCGCCGACGCCGACGAACATCTCGACGAAGTCAGAGCCGGAGATGCTGAAGAACGGCACGCCCGCTTCACCCGCGACGGCCTTGGCGAGCAGCGTCTTGCCGGTGCCGGGAGAGCCCATCATCAGCACGCCCTTGGGGATGCGGCCGCCGAGCTTGGTGAACTTCTTCGGGTCTTTGAGGAAGGCGATGATCTCCTCGAGCTCTTCTTTGCATTCGTCGATGCCGGCCACGTCAGCGAAGGTCACCTTGTTGTGGCTCTCGCTGAGCAGCTTGGCCTTCGACTTGCCGAACGTCATCGCCTTGCCGCCGCTGCCCTGGAGCTGGCGCATGAAGAAGACGACCAGCAGGAACACGAGCACGAGCGGCACCCACTGCCCGAGCACGGTGAGCCAGATGCCGTTCTCGTCTTTGGGCTCGAAGGTGTAGTTCACCTTCTTCGCGCGAAACTGGTTGAGCAGCTCGGTGTCAGGCGACGGGCCGGTGGCGCGGAACTTCTCTGTGCCGGCCGCGAGCTGCAGCGTGCCCGTGTAGAGGTTCGCGGTCTGGGGCGTACCCTTGATCGTCACCTTCGACGCGATGTGGCCTTGCTCGACCTGGTCTTGAAACTCCGAGAACGTCAGGTCTTTGACGTCTTCCGTGACGTGGTTGAAGTATTGGTAGAAGGCCACGAAGAGGATGATCAAGATCACCCAGAGGCCAATCGTCTTGTAGCTCGATCGCACGAGGAAGCGCCTTTCGCCGAGAGAAACCGGTGTTCTCGTTATAACTCACTTTCCGACGTGCGCCCGTCTTCACTCGGTGAAGTTGCATGAAGGCGCGCCCGCGGCGGAGCAGCCTCGAGTCGCACCCGTCCGCTCCGGCAGGTGAGCACCCTGTCTCCGGGGAGCGTCGCGGTTCCATCGGCCTCGATCGCTGTCAGCGCCTCGTCGATGAGGCGAGCAGAGACCTCGACCGCATGTGTGGAAAGCCACGAGGCGAGCACCCTGCGGCCGATCGAACGGGCCAGCGAGCGAACGGCCACGGCTTCCAGCGAGCCATCGGGCCACGACACCCGTCGAAGCGCAGCGGTCGCTTCAGCGTCGAGGTGCGCGTGGTCCTCCGCGGCCAGGGCTGCGAAGCGCGCCAACGCATCAGCGGCGCCGGGCACCGCGGCCTCGAACACCGGCAGAATCTCACGGCGAACTCGAACGCGCGTGAGTTCATGTGCGTCGTTCATCGAATCGTGCCGCCAGGGAATGCCGAGCGCCCGGAGATACGCCTCGACATCGGTGCGCGTGACCTGCAGCAGCGGGCGCACCACGCCGTCGGCGCGCGCGGCGTGAATTCCCCCTGCGCCACCCAACGCCGTGCCGCGGGCGAGGCGCATGAGCACCGTCTCCGCTTGATCTGAGGCGGTGTGAGCGGTGGCGACCCACCGGAGCGACCTGGCTCGCTGGTGATCGAACAACGCGGCGTACCGGGCTGCTCTGGCGCGCGCCTCGATGCCGGTGCCCGGCGGCAGCTGAATTCGCAGCACCTGCACCGGGAGGTCGAGCGATGCCGCGTGGGTCTTCACGAACTCCGCATCGTCGGCCGACTCCGCGCGCAAGCCGTGATCGACGGTCGCCACGTGGAGCTCGAGGGCCAACCGCCGCGCCAGCCGAGCCAACGCGGTGAGCATGGCCATGGAGTCGGCCCCACCCGAAACGGCGAGGAGCGCGGAGGTACCCACCAGCCCAGTCGCGCGCGCGCTGCGGGCGATCACCTCGTCGAAGCTCACAACCGCCTGATTCGACTCGCTCTTGGGGCTTGTCATTTTTCGCTTGACCCCGGGATGGCCGTTGAGGAGGGGTCCTGGTAATCTCGAGGGGAATACAGCTCCGTCACCGAAGGTTCGACGGGGACAGACAGCATGAAGTTCAACAGCATGAAGTTGGGCCCAGGGGTCCCCCCCTCCCCCCCTGGGCTCACGGAGCGGGTCGGTTCGTCCGGCCCGCTCCTCTTTTTAGGGTCTGCGTGAGTACCACTGGACCCCATTCACACTCGTATCTGGGCTGCAGGTGAGGCTGCCGCCGGTCTGCCGTATGCCGAAGCGACCCAGCAGCGGCGAGGTGATGCGGCCGGTTCCGTCGGCGCCTTTCACGGTGATCACCGGCGGTGGACTCCCTCCGTCGGCCAACGTGCCGATCGCCGTTCGCGCGGGCCACGCGACATCAGCGACGTAGAGCGTCTGGCACGGAGCCCCCAGCACGAGCGCATCGGCAGGTACCAGCGTATCGAGCGGCACGATGGCGGCTGGAGTCGGGCTGCCGCGCACATAGATGCGCACCACCGGCTTCGGCGCCACGTGACACTTGCCCGCACCGGTACCCGCGTCGCTCGCCGGAGCCGAATCGGCCACACACCGCTCGGTGGCGACACAGCTGCACGACTCGCCGTCGAGGCACCCGACCCCTCCGTCGACGACACAGGCGGCCGCGGTCGTGGAACGTTGATCGCGGAAGTAGTGCACCATGACTTTGTAGGTGCAGCTCGCGGTCGCACACGCGGCGTCGTTCTCCGGGAAATTGAGCGACACGTTTTCGATCAACGGCCCGTTACCGGTGTCGTCGAGGTTGAGCTTCGGGTCGTCAGACGAGCCCGCGTTCCCCCAATCGAAATCGAAGCCCGACGCCGACATGCTGCGCTGAACGGTGGCCGCGTAGCCGTTGATGTCGCCGGCCGTCTTCTGGCTCGCGCCGGCCTCGAAGAACGAGAACACGCCGCTGAACGGATCGGCAGGACCGGTCGACGCCGAGGGCCGCACGAGGTGAACGTCGAGATCGACGTCAGCGAAGCCCGGCCACTGCAGTTGCACCACGAGATCTTGTTTGATGGCCACGGCGAACGTGAGGCGCACGAGTGTCTCCTTCTGCTGCGCGTCTTTCACCGAGAGCTCGAGCACGTAGGTGCCGGTGGCCACTGGGCGGAGCTGCACCTGTGCGGTCGCCGCCCCCGAGAGCGCCAACGGCGGAGCGCCCGCCGGCTGCGTGACCACGCGCCAGAGGTAGGTCAAACCCGTGCGTCCATCTTCCGGGTCCGACGTGCAGGCGGTCATCGAGCTCGAGTCAGACAGCGCGGAGAACGCGGCCAGCTCGCCCGGCCGCACGTCTCGGGTGGTGGTGAAGTCGTAGCCCGCAGCCGGGGCCACCAGCAGCGGCGCCCACTGGGCGGCGGAGCCGTAGTCGCGCGGCGCGTCGCCTTGCGGAGGCGGCGTGACTCGAACGAGATTCGCGCACACCACCGGGCCGGCGTTGGGCCGCAAGGTACCGGTCAACCCGACGGTGATGCGCGGGTGATCGACGTCGTCTGACTCGATCGCCAGGAGCGCGGAGTAGGCCGACTTCGCTTCGCTGGTGGGCTTGAACTGGATCTGGAGGTTGACGCCCTCCGCGGCCTCGAGCGTCAGCCCCTCGGCGGGGAACATCGAGTTGCCCGCGAAGGAGAACGCCGCCGCATCGATGCCTTCGAACGACGCCTTGGTCACCTTCAGCGCCACCGGCCCGGCGTTGACGACGTTGACGGTCGGCAAGGTCGACGGGTCGACCGCCAACGCGCGCATGAAGGGCTCCGGGGCGAAGTCGATCGACGGAGGGGCCTCGACCGCGGTTCCGGTGCAGCCGCGCGCGGAGAGACACTCCGGCGTGACCTCAAGAATCGGCTTCGCGCCGACGCCCAGCAACGGCACGCGCACGATGGGCCGCTCCGGGTCGTTGGTCCCGATCAACACGTTCGCCGCGTAGGCCTGCAGCACGAGCGGAGAGAAGCTGACGGTGAGGGTGCCTTGCCCAAAGCCCTCGATGCCCGGGGGAGGCGTGCCGACGCCGAAGCTCTCGAGACCTCCTGGCGCGCTCCCGGCGGCCTCGAGCGTAACGGAGCCGATCAGCACCGGCGCTTGGCTGCGCGACTCGAGCGTCAGCGTGCGTGTGGCGCGATCGCCGTTCTTCACGTCACCGAAGTCGACGATGGTGGGCGCCACCGCGATCGATGGGGCGATCTGCCCGACGTTCGAACGGCAGGTGCACGCCGAGGCCACCAGACACATCACCGCGCCGAA
>JAEUJT010000190.1 GCA_016793525.1 Archangium sp.
ACTTTCGGCGGAGGGTTCGACTTCGGCGCCATCACCCGCGCGAGCGGAGCGCCCTTCTCCATCTCGAACTCCGGGCACCCGTCGGTGTCGCGAATGCCGTTTTTCGTCTCGGGCTCGAAGGGGCAGCGGTCGAGCTCGTCAGACACACCGTCTCTGTCGGCGTCATCGGCCGACGCCACTTCGCCGCAGCCTTCGGTCGTGCTCCCTGGAGGACAGGCCTCCTCAGGTTTCGGCGGAGGCGGCTCGTCTGCCTTCTCTTTCTCCGCTTCGTGCCGCGGCGCCCACGCGAGGCGCACCATCGCGCGCGCATCGGGGGTACCGGCCGCGCCGAAGAAGGCCGTGCCGCCCGCGACGCCGAGCAGCACGTGATCGGCGATGAGGTAGTGCAACCCGCCGAGCACCTCGAGGTTCATGCCGTTCACCGCGAAGGCGTTGGCCCCAAACACCTGCACTGCGAACTGCGCCTCCGGGCCGATGTAGAGCCGATCGTTGGCGAGCGACACGCCGATGGCCAACCCCGCTCGAGCTTCAGACGCCGCGGTCATGCCCAGCGCGGGCGGCCCGTACGACGCGTAGGAACGAAGGAGGAACCCAGCGTCGAGCGTCCACCTCCCGACCCCGAAGGCTCCGGCCAACACCGCGCGCGGGAGAATTCGAAACGCGCTGTCACCCTGGTGCGTGGCCTGCGCGCCGATGGGTACCCACACATCAGCGCCGAGGTGCAGCGAGAACCCGTCGCGCTCCGGTTGCCCGAAGAGGCGCACCATCGCTCCGACGCGCGGGTCGCCGATGGCGAGCTGCTGCGGCCCGACCTGGCTGACGGTCTCGGTGACACCGACCTCGCGAATCGCCACGGGCAGGCTCGCGCTGAGCAACACGCGGTCGAACATCGAACCCGCGACGTCGAGGTGGCCGAGGAACGCGTCGGACACGATGGGGGTGATCTCTCCACGACCGGTCGCGAGCCGGGGCACCAAGACGCGGTGCGAGTAGTCACCGGTGAGGCCAACGGCGAAATAGCGCGTGCCTGAATACCAGGGCCGCTCGACGAGGAACTGCGAGCTGCCCGCCGCCGTGCCTTCGTACCGGTGCAGGCGAAAGCCACGTTCCTGCGCCAACGCCTCGCCGCCGGCGAAGCCAATCAACACGGTCAACGCGAACGCCCAACGGCGCAAGAAAAGGAGGTTCCCCATGAAGCGAAGCCGCGAGCGTACGGGCGCGCCGCTCCCGTTCAAAGCAGACAATTCCACTGAGGTAGCAGCCTTGCGCACACCGGGTGGGCAGGCGCGGGCTCCGGAATCGGTCGTCGTGCCCCGACGCCCTCCAGGGTACTCGCGCTACGCAGTCGCGGCGTTGCGCACGCCCTGGACCACGGTGCTGACGATGGCTTTACACACCGCGATCACCGGAATGATGGCCAACATGCCCAAGATGCCGCCGAGGGTGCCGCCGACCGCGATGCCCACGATGACGGTGAGCGGGTGCATGTCGAGGCTCTTGCCCATCACCAGCGGGCTGATCAGCATCGAGTCGATGAAGTGCACGATGACGTAGGTCGCCACCAGCGCGCCGAGCGAAGGCGCCGCCGGGTCGAGCAGTGAGAACAGCAGCCCCGCTGACGCCCCGATGAACGGCCCCGCGAAGGGAATCACGTTGGCCACACCGAACAGCACCGCGAACAAAAAAGCGTTGGGCATGCCGAGCAGGTAGAGCGGCACCGCGACCAGCACCGTCACCAGGCTGTTCTCGATCGCCGTGCCGATCAAATACGATGCGATCTGCCGATCGACCCGGTGCAACATCACCAGCGCGTTCTCGAAGTGCCGGTTCGGCACCAGCGCGACCATCGCCTGCTTCATCGCCGCGCCGTCGAGCAGCACGAAGAACGTGATGATCAACGCCAGCACCACCGAGCCCGCGTGCGACGCGAGGTTGAGCGCCATGGCCGGCAGCCCCTCGACGAGCGAGCGCTGCTGGTGCTGCAAGAAGTCGCGGAGCTTGCCGAACAGCGTCACCCAGTCGACGTGCCGGTAGCGCCCGCTCAGCGCCGCCTGCCAGTCATCGAGGCGCCGACCGAGCTGCACCTCGAAGGCACTCGGCTCGTCGCCTCCCTGCGGCGCTTCCTGCAGCCACCCCTCGATGGAAGGCCAGACGCCCAGCGCCAGCGTGGCGATGCCGCCCAGCAACACGGCGAAGCAGACGCCCACCGCGGAGGTGCGCGACCAGCCGCGGTTCTCGAGGAAGTCGGCGATGGGTCCCAGCACGTAGGTCAGCAGCAGCGCCACCACCACCGGGAGCAGCAAGAAGCGCAGCACCCAGCCGACCGCCAACACCGCGAACAGCGCCAGTGTACCGACGATGGCGCGCACCACGTTTTCGGCGAGCGTGCGCTGGGCACGAGGCGGAATGAGAGTGCCGGCGGGGACCGAACGAGGTGCGCTCACCGCGTCTCCTCCGATGAGGCCGCCTTCGCCAAGCGCGAGGCGCGCACCGAGTCAGACAGCTCGCGCAGCCGTGCGCCGGTGAGTCGGGCCAGGTTCCAGATCACCCGCGCGCCGAGGCGGCTGTTGCGCTCGATGAGCTGCTCGAGATCAGACTGGAAGATGCCGAGCAGCGTCGACGGCTTGCGCACCACACACGTCGCGCTTCGGGCGCCCGATTCGAGGAGCGCGAGCTCTCCGAAGAACTGGCGATCATGGAGCGTCACGAGCGACATCTCTGAGCCGTCGGCCAAGCGGGCCACGATGTCGACCTCGCCGCGCTGAATGATGTACATGCCCGCGCCGGTCTGCCCCTCGCGGAACACGACCTCTCCCGCCGTGTACTCGCGCACGTGCAGCAGCTTCATGATGCGCTTCAGATCCGCATCGCGGAGATCTTTGAACAGCGGCACCGCGCGCAGCGTCGCCAACTCATCGTCCGCCACAGAGAGGGTCTCGGGCGGCTTCCACAGGGCCAGGTCGGTCTCGAGCATCGAAGCCTGACTTCAAAGCAGGAAACCTGGCGCCAGACTTCAACCAGATTGGAATTTTCGACTCAGAGGCAGAAGCCACTGGGCACGTGGCACATGGTGCCGATCGGGCATTCGGCGCCCGGGTTGCCGCAGCGAGGGGCGCAGACGTTGGTGCCGTTGATGGCGAAGCCGCAGAGATATTCGGCGCGGCAGCTCGTCGCGATCGTGCCGCACTGGCTGAAGCAATATTTGGTGTAGACCCCATGCTCCAGCACCCCGCCGCATGCACCGGTCGCACAGGGCGCGGTCTCACACGACATCAGGCAATACCCGCCGACGAAGCCGCTGGGCTCGCCGCCATCGCGGAGCTCCGTCAGACAGAACGCACCGGGCGTACCGGCGCAGTCTGTCGTGGTTTGACATGGGGAGCCCACCACTCCGGGAACGCCCGCATCGAGGCGACCCGCATCCGGAGCTCCCGCGTCGAACGCCACGCCGGAGTCGACTCGGCCCGCATCAGGAAGACCCGCGTCAGCGCGTCCAGCGTCGGGCACTCCCGAATCGATGCGGCCGGCGTCTGGAGCTCCGGCGTCTGGAGCTCCAGCATCTGGGCGACCGGCGTCGGGCACTCCCGCGTCGACCGAACCCGCATCGCGAAGGCCCGCGTCGGGCGTCCCGGCGTCAGGTCGGCCTGCGTCGAACACACCGCCCCCCGCATCGACCACGCCGGCGTCACGGAGCCCCGCGTCGGGGATGCTGGCGTCGGCGGCTCCAGCGTCGAACGCCCCCAGGCAGTCGCCGACCACGCAGCTCGCTCCAGTGGGGCACGTGCTGCAGAGCACGCCTCGTGAGCCACACGTCACGTTGGATTGGTTCGAGAGCGGCAAACACCTGCCTTGTTCGCAGCACCCCGCACACGTCGATGGGCCGCATGCTGGCCCCGCAATGCACGCGCCGAGCTCACATCGCCAGCCGAGCGGGCAGCCGCTGCACACCACGCCCGCCGAGCCACACGCCGCCGCGGTCTGCGCGACGGGCGGAATGCACGTGGCGACGTCAGCACAGCAGCCCGAGCAGCTCGAAGCGGAGCACGGAGCTCCCCCTCCATCGCCGCCTCCGCCGGCATCACTCCGGAGGCCCGCGTCGGCTCGCGAGCACCGGCCTTCGTCACAGACGTACCCTTCGGGACACGGCGCTTGAACGACGCAGGCCCGATCTTCGACCGGCACCAAACAGGCGCTCAGCGCCACCAGCAGGCTGATGAAAATGCCGACGCGTTCGTTCACGATGTCACGGTCCGTCACTCGGCGAGCGCTGGAGATGACTCAGAAGCTGACGGCTCCCGCCGCGCCGGCATTCCCGAAGGCCGAGGCGGAGCACATCGCGACG
>JAEUJT010000192.1 GCA_016793525.1 Archangium sp.
GCTCGGCGAGCCGGCGTTGGCGCGGCGCATTCCCGTGTTGCGGCAGCAGGCGTCTGCGCTCGAGCGGCGGGCCTCGTCTGAAAGCCGGGTCGTCGCCGTCGTTGTCTTGCTTGGGCTTGGGCTCGTCGCCGCGTTGGTGGCGGGGGTGGCGAGCCTCATTCTCCACTGAGCTGTCGCCAGCTGACCGCAGGTGTGTGGACGGGGAGCCACGGCTGCGGAGCGCCCTCGTTCGGCAGCGCTCCTGGCGCGTCGCTTGCTGTAGCGTGTTGCGCCCCCATGTTCGTCCCTGCGCTCGTGTCGTGTGTCGTCGTTCAAGCGGCGTCACTCCAGCCGTCGTCTGTTCCCGCCTCTGGAGTGCAGGAGGCCATTCTCACCCTCGACGCGCCGGGAATGATTCATCTCTCTGCGAAGAGCGGCAGCGGCACCGCGTGTACGGTGGTCGACCGGGTGCGCGGCCCGTTTCTGAGCGACGGCGCGGTGGGGAAGAAGAGCTGCGACGTCGACGTGTTGCTCGACGCCGGCGAATACCTGGTGCGCGTGGAGTCTCCGCTCAAGGGCAAAGGCTCGGTGGCGTTGAAGGCCACGGCGTACAGCGAAATCAACTCCACCCCGGTGAAGCTGGTCGACGGCGGCGCGGTGGAGGCGACGCTCCAGCTTGGCCAGCAAGCGACGTACGGGTTGGTGCTGCCCAAGCGCGGCGTGCCCATGGTGCGCGTCGCCGGGCGCAACGCGGGCGACGTTCGACTCTGGCGCAACGGCGCGTGGCTCGAGCCCATATCGCTGCGGCGCACGGCGGTGTCGAACACGCCCGGGCTCCCACAGTACGAGTGGTGGCTCGACCAGGTCGTCGAGGCCGGGGAATACACGTTGGTGGTGTACGGCCGCAGCCCAGCGACGGAGACCTCCGCCCAGCCCGACGCGTCGTTGACGGTGGAGATGGGCTTTCGCCGCGGGCCCGCTGAGCGACGCGTGGCCTTCACGCTGCCGGTGTCGGGCGTCATGGCGCTCGAGCTGCCCGCGTCTCCGTCGGTGGCCTTCATCTCGATGGACGCGCCGCCGACGGGGCCAGTCGAGCTCGCGATGTTCTCCTTCGGCGAGACAGACTCGCTTCGGCAACTCGGCAGCCGCACCGTGGCGCAGCGCGCGGTGATTCCCTCGGTCGGGCTCGCGGTGTCACCGCCCGACAAGCGGCGACTGGTGGCGATGGTGCGCGGGCCGAGAGGGAGCTCGGGCACGCTGGAATGGGCGGCCAGCAGCGTTCCCACCGACGACATCGCGTACTTCAGCGGCGGCGTGTACGGCGGAGTCACCTCGTCGTACCGGTTCAGAGTCTCTCAGCCGCAGCAGGTGTTGGTGGCGGTGCACGACCTTCCCGTCGACACCGACAGCGCGCCGCTGGGCTGCCAGCTCGAGCGCATCGACCTCGACTGGAAGACGCTCGAAGTCGTGGCGCGCAGCGCGGTTCGCGTCGGTGACGGCGAAGGTCTGGAGACGAAGTTCAACTACGACGAGAGCGGCGCGGCGGTGTGGTTCGACGTCGCCCGCACCGGCCGGTACCGCATTCGCACCGAAGGTGGGCGCAAGAGCCGCTGCGCGGTCTTCACACGAAAGAGCGACAACACCTTGGCGCGCGTGTTCGAGCCGAAGCCCGACGCCGTGACGTGCGACAACGTCGTGGAGCTGACCCGAGGCCCACACCACGTGATGTTGTACGGCGGGGTCTCCGGCATCGAGTCGCTGACCGTGCGCGAAGATTCGCGGCAGGCAGTGTCGAACGTGGTGGTGCCGGCGACGTGTACGCTGCCTCCGGTGGCGGTGACACCGGGGTACTACCGGTTGTCGTTGTCGCGTCAGGGCGCGGTGTCGCTGCGCGGTGTGTCCATCACGCCGCTGCCCGTGTCGCTGTCTTCGGCCCTCCACCTCTCGCTCGACGCGTCGCGCACGGTGACGCTGCCGCTCGCCACGGGGCCGGGCTTCACGGTCAGCGCGGGCGTGGGTGCCTCCATCACCTGTACGCTGGAGCGCACCGGCGTCTCGCAATCGGGGCCGGTGTGTCTGGTGCCCGCGGTGACGGGAGCGGACACCTTGAAGATTCGGAACCTGGCCACCTCTCCGGTGACGGTGACGTTGCATCGGCCCGTCGCGATGCCGGCGTCGACGGCGTTCGCCTCGTACACGCCCGTGCCGTCGCAGCTGCAGCGCGTGGAGCCCGAGAAGCCGGCGTGGTTCGACTTCGAGCGCGGACAAACGAACTCCGTGGCCTTCGACGTCGCGACGCCCGGCCTCTACAACGTGACGACGCTGGGGCTGTTGTCAACGTCGTGTCGGCTCCGCACGCCGGTCATCGATTCAGTCACTGAGAACACGAACGGAGGCCGTGGGCGCAACTGCCTCATTCAGACCTACCTGCAGAAAGGCCGGTACCTCTTCAGCGCCACGACGCAGGGGCAGAGCAAAGGGCGTGGAGCGCTGTTTCTCATTCGCAAGCCCGCGCGTGAGTACGGCGGAGTGAGCGGAGAAGGGCAGAGCTTCTTCCGCACCGAAGCGAACGAGCTCGTGCAGCAGAAAATTGTGGTGCGAGGTGCAGGGGACTACCGGCTGCGTACGTGGGCTCAAGGTGCGTCGGTGATGTGCCGACTCGACGACGCGCAGGGCTGGCCGGTGAACACCGTGCCGTCTCCGTGTTCGGAGTCGACCCTCTCGAAGCCTGGCACGTACCTGTGGACGCAGCTGCCGCTGACGGTGGAGTCGATGCGTCGCACCTCCGTGGAGCGCGTGCGCGAGCCGGTGGTGCTGCGAGGTAACGCCCCGCACGAGGTGACCGCGTTTCAGTGGTACTCCGCCGAGCTCGGGCGCGACGGGAAAGACGAGTTCACCTTCACGCTCGAGGGAGAAACCACGCTCGACGTCGTGCTGACACAGGGCATGCAGGGCCGACTCTTCCGCCACGACGAAGGCCAGGCGCGCAAGGCGGTCGAGGTCATTCCACCGCTCGCGCAATACGCCGCGGCGCAGATGGTTGATCAGCAGTCGGATTCAGAGGAGCCCGAATCAGAGCCTCCGCCGGAGTCGACGTACGAAGAAGGCGAAGGAGAAGGCGACTCGGAAGAACAGCCCATTCCGTCTCCGGTGCGACCCGTGGCCATGCGCCAGGTGCCGCCTCCACCGTCGGGGGTGCAGGTGAAGCTCCCAGCGGGAAAGTACTCGCTCGTGACCGAGCACAGCCGCGGCGATGTCGCGGTCTCGTACCAGCTGCACCTCGGCAGCGCGGTGTTGATGCCGGGCATGCGCCGCACGGTCCCGGTGCCCTCGATGGTGACCTTGGCCATTCCACGTGACGGCACGCTGCGGCTGCGAACCGAAGGAGAGGCCGACGTTCGCTGCCGTCTCTTCAACGCCGACGGGAAGCTCGTGGTGCAGAGCAGCGACAACGGTGCCGATTGGAACTGCGCGCTGGCCGAACCACTGGCGAAAGGCACCTACACGCTGGCGCTCGAGAGTGAGACGCAGCTCGCCGGAGAGACCACCGTCTCCCTCGTGCTTCCGCAGGTCGACGAGGTGAAGCCGGTGACGCAGCCGCTCACCTTGGGCGCGTCGGTTACGCAGGTCGCGCTGCCGACAGGAGACGCCGTGCATGAAGTGACTGTGACGTCGAAGAGCGCCTTCTCGTGCGCGGTGGTGGGCCCATCGGGCGTCGCGTCGCGGCTCACGCGGGTGACCTCATGCAAGGCGCTCGTGCTGCCGAAGTCGGAGGCGTGGTCCCTGCGGCTGTGGACGATGGATGCGTCGACGCCGGTGCAGTTGAACGTCACCTCGAAGCAAGCGGTGCGACTCACTGTCTCTCGCGCTGGTCGCTACACCACGCCGGCAGATGTGTGGTGTCTCCGCGGAGAGGCGGGTGCATTCGAAGCGTGTGGTGGATCCACCTCGCTCGAGAGCGGATCCGTCGCGTTCGCCGCGTTTGGATCCACCCGGGTGCCTGAGAAGCTCGACGAGGCGCGTGTCGCGGCCGGTCCCTCGCCGAATCGAACGCCCATTACCTCACGCCCTTCACTCCAGGTGGTGACCGCGCCGCAGCCGTCAGTCTTCGTGGTGTCGGCGTCTGCTCCATGGGGTGAGGCGTCAGCGCCGGTGTGTCGGTTCGACGGCCCAGGCACGGTGGCCGAAGCCGGAGACGCGTCGTGCTTCGCCGTCAGCCGCGTCGGCACCGAAGCCGCGAGCCGAGTGTGGGCCGCCAGCGACGTACCGGTCGATGTCTCCATTGTGCGTGACGCCGTGCCGATGCCGTCGACGCAGAGCGTGCTCGCGCTTGGTCGCCAACACGTGGCGTTCTCAACCTCCGGTGGGTGGACGCTGCCTGCGGGTCGGGTGCGCCTCGACTTGACACTGTCACGTCGAACCTGGGCTGCGCTGGTGGGGGAGGGCGGCGAGGCGCTCGATCTCTGCGCTCCGAGCGACGACGTACGCCACTGCGTGATGACCGGCGCGAAGGCAACCTTGCTGCTGGGGGGAGAAGCCGGATCCGCCGATGTCACTGCCATCGCGGTGGAAGACGACGTTCGCTCGGTGGCGCTGAACGGCGTGTACGAGCTCAGTCCACGCGCTGCCGGCACGCTGCGACTCACGGTGGTCTCCTCGCGCGAGCCGCGAATGGCCGTGGTGTCCGGAGGTGTTCGTTGCACGGTGGTGACGTCGAACGGCGCGCGTCGCGGTGAGTGCCGGAGCGCGATTCCGTCGGGTCTCTCCGCCGAGATTCTCGTCGAGCACGCGGCATCTCCAGTGCGCGCAATCGTCAGCTCCGCGGGGAAGGAGGCGGAGACCACGCTGAATCTCGAGGCGTCTCCGATGCCGGCGCCGGCGCTCCCCGCCGCCACCTCGGTCGCGCTCACGGGGACGCGCTTCGAGCGAACTCTCGTCGTCGAGCGGGAAAGTGTCGTTCGACTCTCTGCGGAGTCCGGTGTGTGCGCGCTGGTGAAGGCCAGCACCTTGCTCGCGGTCGATGGGCTGGGCGCGGGGTGCGAGGTGGTGCGGCTGGTGACGCCGGGGACCTACCGCGTGCTGGTTCGCCCATTCGCGAATCAACCGATGCAGGGCTCGGTGCGCTGGCTGTCGGAGTCGGTGACGAAGCTCTCCGAAGGTGTCGCGGCGGAGTCGTGGCTCGCGCCCGGTGAGGTGCGCGTCTTCACGTTCGACACCGCGGGCCCGGGGAAAGTCGGCCTCGGGTTGCAGTCGAAACGCGAAGGCCTCGAGTGCACGGTGTACGACGCCGCGCAGCAGCTCGTCGGCACTGGGTGCCAGCAGTACCTCTCGCTCGCCAAGGGCCGCTGGGTGCTGACGGTGCGCAACCCGCCTGGGCCGAAGTCGGTGGCCATCGCCGTGCGCCCGGTGGTGCTGGGGCTCTCCGGTGACGCCGCGCCAATTCCCGAAGACTACCTGCACGACTTCTTCAGCCGCATCGGAGATGCACAATGACGCAGCACCGTTTCGGAGCTCCCGTGTTCGCCGTGTGCGCCGCGCTCGTGGCCGCACCCGCATGGGCCCAATACACCCCGGCCGACGAAGGCCAGCGCCCTGCCGCATCGGGCCCGCGTGTACTGCCGGAGACCTTCATTCGCGGGTTCGACCCGGTGACCGTGTACTTCGACGCAGACCAAGTCGACGCGCGCGGACCCGCTGACAACGGGGGTACATTCCTC
>JAEUJT010000222.1 GCA_016793525.1 Archangium sp.
GGTGACTCCATCGGGCGTCGATGTGCCGGGGCGGTTGTCATTGGGTGGCGCGCTCGCACTGGGCGGAGGTCGTCGACTCAACATCACCTCACCGCTGGGCTGGGTGCCGCGCGACGAGAAGCTGCCGAACGGGCCGAAGACTGCGGCGATGACCAAGTGGCTGCTCACCGCGCAGCTCGACGTGTTCTTCCCGGTGCAGGGGGCGACGCTGGTGGGGGCGTTCCTCCAGCAACCCGACTTCGACGCGAAGCCTGCGGGCTACCAGCTGTCGTTTCAGCCGCGCTTCGGCGTGGAGAAGGAGCTGTTCATCGACCTGCTCCGCTTGCGCACCGGCACGTATTTGGAGCCGCCGCTGGTGGAGACCGGCCCCTTCGTGCGCCCACATTGGACGGTGGGGTTCGAGCTGTTTCTCTTCAAGCTGGGCAAGGAGCGCGTCAGCTTCGGGCTCTCCCTCGATTTCGCCAATCGCTACATGAATATGTCGTTCGGTTTCTTGGTGTGGAAGTGACCGGCGAGCCGGTGCTCGTGATGACTCAGCAGATCGTCTCATCGTCGCAACAGCTCGCGTGCTCGGCACTTCACTGCTCACGAATGATGAGCACATCTCAGCGTCTGGGCTGGTCGACGTCATCAGCTGACCTCCGTCACCAGGCGTTCGTGGCTACGGGTACGACGGGGCGGCCACGGCACGGTCGGTGGTGACGGAGACATCGACAAACGTGCGGGCAATTCGGGTGCGGTCGTCGAACTCGCGCACGGTCTCGAGCAGATTCACGAGGTCATCGGGTGGCGGGAGCGCGTCGAACTTCACGTCGCCATTCACTTCGATGCGAATGGGCCGGGAGAAATCGAGCCCCATGTCGGGGTGCAGGTACACGCGCAGCTGGCGCACCTTGTCGGTGGTGAGCGCGATGCGGTTGCCCGCCAGCACCTCACCCCACACCGCCAACGTGTCGGTGCTCGTCGGCCGCGGCGTCACCTCGAGCCAGAATTTGCGGTTCCACCGGTGCACGCGGTCGGTGAAAATCGTGTCGCTCATGCCGTCCCAATTCACGGTGTATTTCATGGCGCCACCGGCTCGCAGGTACACGCGCGGCGCGTGAATGTTTCGTCGCAGCGGCTGGAACATGGTGGCCACCCGCAGCTGCTCGCTGGCGTAGATGGAGTGCCCGCCGGTGCGCTCCACCATGCTCCACGGGAAGCGGTGCGCGTCGAGCCACGCTTTGAGCGCGACGTTGGTGTCTCGCAAGCCAAACGGCTCGGTGCTGCCCCACACGCCGTAGCCGGGCAACCCGTAGAGGTTCTCGATGGAGCGGTTGGTGATGTAGCTGTCGTAGCCTCCGCTCTGCGGCGAGACGCCGGCCCAGCGGTCGGTGAACGTCATCGCCGAGCGCCACGCCAGGTGCCCGCCCATCGACTGCCCCACCACGAAAATTCGGTCGGGGTCGACGTGGTAATCGCGCGACACCTTGGAGATGGTGCTGAAAATGAGCGCGTCGCCGATGGGTGACCAGCCGCGCTCTGTCGCTGGAGCCACGACGATGGCGTTGAGCTGCACCCCAAACGCCGCGCGGTATTGAGTGATGTAGTTGAGCGCCGTGCTGCGGGCTTCTGACGCTGTCATGCCCGAGTTTCCCCCGTGCCCCACCACCACCAACGGCCACGCGGTCGACGACGTGTACGTCGCGGGCACGGAGAGGTGGAACACGCTGCTGTAGCTCGAGCTGTAGCAGCTCACCGGCACCGCCTGCGTCACCACACCCAGCGCCTGCGGAGGCGTCGGGTAGCTCGCGCGGCCCGCCTTGAGCAGCGCCTCGACGTCGGCGGCGGTGGCGTGAATCGACTGAAGAGACGCGATGAGCTGCGCAGTGGCGGTGGCCGGCGCCGTCATACGCTGGTCGATGTACGCGTCGAGCATCGGAGCGAACGCTCGGAGCTCCGCTTCCGTCGGGCGGGGAACGCCCGCGTCGACCTCGACTCCAGAGTCGATCACCACGCCCGCGTCGAACGGTGCTCCGGCGTCATGCGTGCCAGCGTCGACCAACGTCACCTGCCCCGCGTCGAACGGAGCCATCGGTGTCTGCAGCTCCGGCCCACCACACGCCGCGGCGAGCAGCACGCAGGCCAACCGGGAAATCACCTGCAGCGCGCGCATGGAGCGCAGGAATAGCGAATCCTGGCCCGGCTTCCTATGGGGCTCGGCGCGAGCGGCTCAGGCGAAGATGACCTTCTTCGCCGACTCGGCGATGGCCACCACGCCGGGGTGCCGCAGCTTGCGCTCCACCGAAATCGCGAAGAACGCTTGCCGCAGGTCGGGCGCGCGCCCCACCACCTGCACGCCGTACTGGGCCGACACCTCGTCTTCGATGGCGGTGGGCGCGGCGAAGGCGCCGAGGCTGTTGGCACCGAAGGAGTTCATCAGCGCGGAGTCGTCGAACTCCGCCACCACCTTCGGCCGAACGCCCTTCGACTCCAACCAGTGGTCGAGCTGGCGCCGCGCGGTGGAGCCGCTCGCGAACGACAGCAACGGCGTGTGCCCCAACGCCGCAGGGAAGTTGCGCTTCAGTTCTTGAGCCTGCACGCCGCGCGCGAAGAAGCTGGTGCCGCTGTCGCCCAACGCGTGGGTGAACACCTTCGCCTGCACGTCAGACGGCGCGGGCGCGTCAGACAGCACCAGGTCGAGCTCGTGCAGCGCCAAGCGGGTCATCAACTGCTCGAGCGAGCCCTCGTGGCAGACGAGCTGGAGCGACGGGAGCGCCTCGAACACGAGCTGCAACAGCCGCTGCGCCACCAGCTTCGGCACCACGTCAGACACGCCCACCACGAAGCGCACGGGCTGCCCGGCGCCTCCGCGGGCGACGGCCTCTTGCAGCTCGCGCCCCATGCGAAAGATGTCGTCGGCGTATTTGTAGACGGTGCGCCCCATGTCGGTGAGCACCAGCTTGCGCCCCTGCCGGGTGAAGAGCTGGTGGCCGAAGCTGTCTTCCAACATCTTCAGCTGGGTGCTGATGGTGGGCTGCGAGAGGTGCAGCTCTTTGCTCGCCTGCGCGATGGTGCCGCGCCGCGCCACGGTCCAGAAGTAGAGGAGGTGGTGGTAGTTCAGCCACGCCATACAGAGGCCTTCGGGTTCGACGGGTTACGCGTCGCCAGCGCCCAACAACTTGTAGAGCGTCTTGCGGTCGACGCTCAGCATGCGCGCGGCTTCCGACTTGTTGCCGCCGGTGTGCTGCAGCACGTGCGCGGCGTAGCGACGGCTCAACGTGTCTAACGTGGGGAAGTCGTCGATGAGGCCGGTGGAGGGCTTGGCCGGGGCCGCGTCGCCGATGGGCGCGGGGAAGTCTCCGGGGCCGAGAATGCCGGTGGCGTTCAACGCCAGCGCGCGGGCCACCACGTTCTCGAGCTGGCGCACGTTGCCGGGCCAGTCGTAGGTCATCAGCCGCTCCATCGCCTCGCGGGTCACCACCGGGCGGGCGCCGCCGCGGGCGTGCATCGAGGCGAAGTGTTCGACCAACGCGGGCACGTCTTCTTGCCGCGCGCGCACCGGAGGCAGCTCGAGCCGCACCACGTCGAGCCGGTAGAGCAGGTCTTCGCGGAAGCGCCCCTCGCGCACCAGCTCGGGCAGGTTCTTATTTGTCGCCGCCACCACGCGCGTGTCGACCTTGATGGCCACCGACTCGCCGACGCGGCGAATTTCACCTTCTTGGAGCACGCGCAGCAGCTGCGACTGAATCTTCGGGCCCACGTCGCCGATTTCATCGAGAAAGAGCGTGCCGCCCGAGGCCTCTTCGAACAACCCGCGGCGGGCGCTGGCGGCGCCGGTGAAGCTGCCCTTGGCGTGGCCGAAGAGCTCTGACTCCATCAACGACTCGGCGATGGCGCCGCAGTCGACCGGCACGAAGGGGCCCGCCGAGCGCAGGCTGCGCTGGTGGAGCGCCCGGGCCACCATCTCTTTCCCCGTGCCCGTCTCGCCGGTGATGAGCACCGGCACGTTCGACGACGCCGCGCGGGCCACCTGCTTGAAGACCTCGAGCAGCGCGGTGGAGCGGCCCACCAGCGCGGTGGACTTCACCTGCTGGCGCAGCGTGCGGTTCTCCTCGACCAGGCGCTTCTGCTCGAGCGCGCGCCGCGCCACGCGCACGATGGCGTCGACGTCGAAGGGCTTGGCCAGGTAATCGAACGCGCCGCTCTGAATGGTGTCGAGCGCGCCCTCGATGTTGCCGTACGCGGTCACCACCACCACCGGCGTGTCGGGGTGCTGCGTTTTGGAGGTGGTGAGCACCTTCAACCCATCGCCCGGCTGCGGCATGGCCATGTCGGTCATCACCAGGTCGAGTGAGGTGCCGTCGCTCAGCAACCGAATGGCCTGCTCGGGGTCGGCGGCCACGTCGACCGTGCCCAACGTGCCCAGCAGGCGCTGCAGCAAGTCGCGCGCGTGCGGGTCGTCATCGACAACGAGAATGCGTGGCGTCACCACATTCCGCATAGCATGCCTGCCGTGGGCCAAACCGGCGAAGCCTGTGCGGTATGTGCGTCGTTCGAGTGGGGCGTGCGAGTGAAAGAGGCCACGTTCCCCTCGGCGTGGCGAACGCTCGACGAGGTGGGTGGCCCACAGCCGGCGTGGCTCGCCGCGAGCTCCAACATGGTGCAGCTGCGCTCGTGTGAGGCGTGTGGCCTGCGCATCCACGTGCGCGCCGACACCTACGACGGGGTGTGGTGCGAGGTGGTGCGCTTCTCGCCCGAGGCCGACGCGGTGCTGCGCGCCGATGCGACTCCGGCCGAGGTGGTTGACGCGGCGCTGCGCTTCCCGGCGGCGCAGCGGCTGGCGGCGCTCTGGTTCGTCAACGCCACCTTCAGCGCCACCCCCTTCCTCCTCGCGATGCGCGCGTTGGCGTCGAAGGTGACCGACACCGAAGCCGCGTTCTTCGCGATTGCCCTCGTGCACCAGGTGGTGCAAGCCCGACCGCGGCTGGCCATCGCGCTGGCTCGAGACACGGCGACGACGCGCACCCTCTTCAACGCCGCCTTTGGCGCGGTCCCGCGCGAATCCATCGCCTCGCGCACCACGCTCCACGAGCTGCTGGCCGGCCTGGTGCACCAACTGCACCGGGCAGACCCCACCGCAGCGCTGCCCACGGTCTCCCTGCCGACCTCGCCCGAGGCGCGACAGAGAGAGACCTTCGACGCGCTCCGAAACGTCGGTGACGGGACGCTGGGCGTGGAGGCCCTGCCCGCGCTCGGGGGCCACCTCGACGGCCACGAGCAGCGTGCGCTCCCGCTGGCGATAGACGACGTGAAGGTCGCGCTGCGCGCCATCGCCGCGGCGGCGCCCACCGACGCCTCGCGCGCGCACCCGCCGTCGTGGGCGCTGCGCAAACACCTGGGGTGGCGGCTGCGCATGCACCAGCTGCCGCCAGAGATGCGCGACGCGGTGCTGGCGACCGTCGACCCCGACCGAAAGTGGCTGGAGGCGCCGGTGTGTTTCGAGCCGATTCCCCGGCGGCCGGTGGGGTGCGACGCGTGTTTCCCGCTCCAACCCACCGAAGACCCGCGCGCCCCGATGATGGCCCAGGCCTTGTGGACCCGAAAGACGCGCCAGTGCGCTCGGTGCGGCTCGGTGTGGTGCCAGCGCCACGGCCTGTGGCGCGCGTTGCCCGCCTCCCTCGCGCCGCTGTGTCAGTCGACGGCGTCGCTCCCCGAAGTGATGGCGGTGGTGGACAGCGACGACTACGCGAGCGCCCGGCTCGACGGTGGCTTGGCGATGGCGTGGGCCGCGACCGAGGCCGCGGGCACGACGTGGGTCGAGCACCTCCCGGCGTGGGTGGAGTCCCGCCAGCAGGCGCCAGGGGCGACGGTCGACGCGATGCTCGACGCCATCGAGCTGCTGCGCATCATCACCGACGAGCCGCGCCTGTCGCACGTGCACCCCCCGAGCAACTGGAGCCCGGTGCGGTTCCTCCACCTCTGCGTCACCCGGGCTGAGGTGGTGGGCGCCGAAGCCACGCTCCACACGGTGCAGCGGCTGCGGCGGTGGCTCCGACGCATGGAGGCCACCGTGGGCCGCGAGGCGTTTTCGGTGGCGTCAGATTTTCTCGGCGAACGCGACGTCGAACGGCCGCGCTTGTAGGCCCGCGCTCGTCGACGGCGCGTCAGTTCGTCGGGGCCTTCGATTCTTTCGCTTGCTGCGCGGCGATTTCAGCCTTCACTTCGTTCATGTCGATGCCGCGCACCTTGGAGATGACCTCTTCGAGCGCCGCGGCGGGCAACGCGCCCGCCTGGCGGCCGAGGAGAATGCCGTCACGAAAGATGGCGAGTGTGGGAATCGAGCGAATCTCGAACGCGGCGGCCAGCGCCTGTTGCGCGTCGGTGTCGACCTTGGCGAAGGTGATGTCGCTGTGTTTGCCCGCGGCGGCTTCGAAGACCGGCGCGAAGGCCCGGCACGGCCCGCACCACGCGGCCCAGAAGTCGATGAAGAGCATGCCGCTCTTGGCCAACGTCTCTTCGAAGTTCGCTTCCGTCAGTTCAAGCGTGGTGACGCCCATGGTGACTCCGGTCGGTGGTGCACCGTGCGTAACGACTTCATCGGCGGTTGTCATCCGCCGCTGGCGAGCCACTGGGTCCACCCCGTATTGGCTGGAAATGACAGCGCTTCTTCGGGTGCAGGGCCCGCGTTCGGCTGGCTCCACACCGTGACGTGGAGGGCCGTTCCATCGGGCAGCGTGTGGTGCTCGTCGTCGACCGGCGGAGGGGCCTCGCGGGCGTTCAACACCGGCGGCGCGGGCTCGATGAAGAGCACCAACCAGCGGGGCGACGTCGCGTCCTCCGGCAGGGCGACGTAGGTGGTGATGAGCTGGTGCTGCAGCATGCGCCACGTCTGCCGAGGCTGAAGAAAAGCCTCGATGCCCGCGGCAGCTGCCTCCTCCGGCGACGGCCAGCGCCCCGACTCGCTGCGGAGGTTCTCGAGCTCCAACACCGCTTCACGCACCTCGAGGGAGCGTCGCTGTTCCACTGGCGGGAGCGCGCGGTGCGGCTGCTGCCACGGGGCCATCTCACTCGGCGACGCGTCGGGAAGACGCCGAGGGACGAGCGCAATGCCCCACACGCTCCACACCAGCCCGAGGGCCACCGTGAGGTGCTGCAGGTCGCTCCGGAATGAAGGAGCCGCGACGTTCACGTCAGCAGCTTGGCACCCGAGGCCCAGGCCCACCACAGGCCCACCACCAGCGACACCACCCCCGCCGCACCGAGGAGACCCGAGGCCACCCGAGGCGCGCGCGCCATGCGCATCAGCGGCACGCCCACCGCGCCCGTGAGCGCCGCCATGCCCACCACGCTGCCGAGGCCGAAGAGCACGATGGCTCCGAGGCGCGCACCTGCAGACGGGAGTTGCGCCAGCACCACCGCGGTCAACGCGCCGCTGCCAGCCAGCCCGTGCAGCACGCCCACGAGCAGTGGGCGGCCGGCGAAGGTCCACCCGCGGAGGTGCACGTGGGTGCCCGGCATTGAGTGCGTGTGCACGAGCGCGCCGTGGTGGTGGGTGGCGATGGCGCCGCTGCGGCCTTCGAGAATGCTGCGCCGCACCGCGCGCGCGCCGAGCACCATCAACACGAGCGACACGAGCAGCTCGAAGCCGAGCGTCACCTGCTCCGGCATGTGGAGCTCGAGCAGCGCCAGCCCGCCGCCCACCACCAGCAGCGACAGGGAGTGCCCGAGGCCCCACAGGGCGCCGAGCCAGAGGCCAGCGCGGGGGCTCCGCTGCTCAGCGGCCAGCGTGGAGACCGCCGCGAGGTGGTCGGGCTCGAGCGCGTGGCGCATACCGAGCGAAAGCCCAGCCAGCGCGGTGAGGAGCGTCGTCGACACGCGCCGGCCATACTCACTTCTGCACGGAAGCACGAGCCCCGCGGCTCACCCGGCGGCGTCGAGCGGCGTGGCGCCCGGCTGCTGCGCGCCTTCACCACTCTTGCGCCAGGCGAACCCGTCGGCGACGTCGGCCTTGCCCTGCCCCTTGCCCTTGGGCAGCCCCAGGGGCCCCGGCTCGGTCCCGTACGGTACGCCGCGGGGAACCAGCGCCTTGGGGTGCGCCCGGAGGAACACGTCGAGCAGCTTCACCACGCCGGGCTCGTCGGCCGGCGACACGTCGACCACCGCGCTGTCGGCCCGCTGGAAGTCGCTCGGCGCGTTGGCCACCACCAAGCCGAAGCGGAGCTGGTCGGCCCAGCGGCTGGAGAACGCCTCGACCAGCCCTGGCGCCGCCTCGAACGTCACGGGAATGAAGAGCTTGGTGAAGCCGGTGCCGACGACGCAGCCGCCCTGGCCGCCGTGGAGCGTGAAGCGGTGCGGGTGCAGGTTCTCTCGCGCGCGAGGGAGGCGCACCGCGACCTGATCGTTCACCTTCGCCTCGACCGGCACGTACGCGCCAGGCTCGTCGAGGAACACGGTGACGCGGCCGTCGTGGGCGAAGCACCAGCCGTCGCCCTTCTTCGAGAGCCGAAAGCCCCAGTCCCACCCGGTGGCGCCGCGGGTGCACGCGCTCAGGTGCGCCACGAAGCCCGAGTCGCCCGAGGCGCGGGCCAACACCGGCCGGTCGCCGTCGCGCAGGCTGAAGCGGCGCTCGCGAAACCACTGCACCCGTGGGTCTGTCGATGGCGCGGTCATGAGAGCGGCCCCCACATCGTCGCCGGCCAGGCCCCCGGGCGACCCACCATGTCGAGCGCGTGGCGGGCGATGGCCATGGCCCGGGCGTCGAGCACCTGCTCGTAGTGCGAGATGCCGTACACCGAGATGAGCAGCGCCGCGCCGACCCAGCGCACCACGCGCTCTTGAAACGCATCGTCGAGCACGAAGCGGCCTCCGCGCGCGCGCTGGTAGCCCTTGAGCATCGCGTTGGCGAACTCGGCGAAGGTGGGGCGGGCCAGCACTTCGCTGCGATGTTCGGGCGCGAGCCAGCCCAACACGTAGTCAGACAGCAGGCTGCCGAGGTCGCGCGCCGGGTCGCCCCAGAAGCTCAGCTCCCAGTCGAGGAAGTGAATGGTGGCCTTCTTGCCGGCCTGCACGCGCAGCAGGTTCGCCTGCCGCAAGTCGCCGTGGAGCAGCGCGGAGTCGACGTCGCGGTGCTGCACTTCACTCAGCGCCTGCAAGCCGCGCATGGCCGAGGAATCGGCCTGCACCGAGCCGAAGAAGTCGAGCCCCACGTGGGAGAGCCTCGAATAGAAATCGGGGCGCATGCGCAAGAAGCACTCGAGCAGGTCAGACTCGTCGCGAAAGGCGTCGGCCAGCACGTATTTGGCGCGCTCCTCGCGGCTCATGCGGTGCAAGTAGCCGAGCGCTTCACCCACCTGCGACGCGAGCTCGGTGGGGTAGTCCTGCGAGCGGCGGTGAAAGTGGTGGAGCGTCTCTCCGCCGTGGATCCAATCGAGCGCGAGCAGGCCATGCGCTGGGTCGAACGAAAACACCTTGGGCAGGTGGAGCGGCGAGTCGCGCAGCCGGCCAAGCGGGGCCACGCGCTCGAGCACCGAGCCTTCGCGAAGCACGCCGACGTTGCCGCCGCCGTCGGCGATTTTCACCAGCACGCGCTTGCGGCCGGTCTTGCACACCACGGTGCGGTTCTTCGAGGGAGGTGGAGAGCGCACGCTCGTGTCGCGCGAGAGCCCGAGCGTCGCCAGACGGGCGTCGAGCTCTTCGTCGGTCAGCGGGGCACGCACGGGCGGCACTTGCTCCGAAAGGGAGCGCACTGACAAGCACTTCCGTCGACTTCGACTGACCGATTTCCACCTCGGGCGGCGGGTCCACGTAGACTCGCGTGATGCGCCTCCGCTTGCTGACGCTGATCTGCGTGCTCTTCGCCGCCGGCTGCACCCCCCCGGCCGGCCCGCGCTTCGAGATCACCGACCCCGGCCAAGGGGAGCCGAACACCGAGGCGCTCATCCCCCTCTCCGTCGGTTACCGGGTGGGCGAGCGCGTGGTCGATGGCGTGGTGGAGAGCAAACACGGGCCGCTCTTCCGCCTCGCCGCGGCCGGGGCGCTCTTCTTCACGCTCTACCTGGTCGACGAGCGCGGGGTCTTCTACGCGGGCTCGGCCGACGACGGGGTGCTCGACGAGCCGCAGCTCATCATCCCCGCGACGGTGCGCCTGGGCATGACGTGGACGGTGCGCGGCGCCGGCGAGCCACTGCACTTCGCGGTGAGCGGGCGCGCGGTGAAGTCGACCCGCTTCGGCGAGCGCGCGACGTGGACCATCACCTCCACCAACGCCAGCGATGGCGGAGCGCCCGGCAGCGCGACGTACATCGAGGGCCGCGGGGCGGAGGAGACACGCGCCATCGTGTTCGACCCGCCAGCGCCCGTGGCGCCGTCGAAGAAGCCGCTCACGCTCGAGGAGATTCCCTACACCGAACAGGGGTACTCGACCGAACCCTCGATGGTGCGCATCGGCACCGGGCGGGCGCTGCTGCTGGGCACGAGCGAGGGCTCCGACCGCGGCCTGTGCCGCTTTTTCGATGGCACGCAGGTGCTGGCCGAGACGCCTCCCGGAGACAAAGGGCCCATCACCACCACCCAAGGGCTCTCGTGCGTGTACAGCGACGAGTGCACCATCACCTCGAACCACGTCGACGTTTGCCAGACGGTGTCGACCGGCCACGCGAACGGCGCACACGTGAACCCGGGCGGCAGCATCTCGTGGGTCCCCCGGGGCCGGGGTGGAGGCCCGGTGGGCGCAACCGAGGGCTACCTGGGGACCCGCTCCGACCACCTGCCCGGCTTTCTCGCGCTCGGGCACATCGACGGGCCCTCGGGCGGCGGGCGCACGCTCTTCGGCGGAGACGGCTTCGGCGCCCACGGCGACGCGCTCGCCCTCGACTCGGCCACCGCTGGCGTTCCCCTCGCGGGCAACCTGGGCCTGGTGCCGGCCTACCGGCGCATCGCGCCGCTGCGCACCGACGCCGACGGAGAGACGCCGTACATCCTCATCGACGTCACGGGCCTGTGGTGGACCGTGCGGATCCGCGCCTCCGGTTCGCAGCCGCTGCCAATCGCCGCCGGCTTTTTGAGCGGCAAACTCTCGGTGCGCACGACAGACACCGAGACCGAGGTGCTGCGCGTCACGCCAGATGGGCAGATCGACCGCGTCACCGTCGCTCCGGGCGCGGGCGGGCTGGTGATGGAGCACCTCGCCGACGTGGCGCTGAAGAAGAGCGAAGTCGCGGTCGGCGCGTGGCGGTGGAGCGAGCCGGGCGGGGAGCGGCTCATCGTCGCGAGCATCGGCCCAGGTGGCCTCGAGGGCCTTCGCACGCACCTCTACCGCTCGAAGGAGGCGCCCGGGGCCCCGGTGCCCCTCCCCATCGACCCGGCGCTGGCGCTCTACGCGGGCGGCGCCGGTGGCGACCCCAGCTCCAACGGCGACGTCGATGGCTTCGTGTGTTGGCCGGGCGACGGCGCTTCCGACTTCGCGGCGAGCGCGTTCAGCTTCGTCGGCCATCGCGCGGGCTCCCGGTGCGCGTTCCTGCTGGGCGCGTCAGACACCGCGGTGGAGGGCACCTTCCCTGGAATCGGCCACGCGCTGGTGGTCACCGACGGCCGCAACACGCGCAACCTGGGCACCGACGCCGTGTACGACGACGCGGCCATCAAGCTCGTCGCGCCGCTTGCGGGTGGAGGCTTCGTCACGCCCTCGCGCACCTCCGGCCCGGGCGGGTTGTACGAGGGCCGGCCGCAGCACGCCGAGCTCTGGCGCGCGAATGGAACACCAACGGTCGACCTCGCGGGCGGAGGCCTGTGGTTCACGTCGGCCGACGGCGCGCTGGTTCTGCTCGGGAGGCCCTCGCGGCGCATCGAGGTGCCCGGCGGCGGTGTGTTCGGCCTCCGCTTCCCCATGCCCGGCGGCGGCGTGGTGGTCGTCGTCGAGCTCGGCACGATGCCCGGCTCGTACCTCGCGCGCGCCGATGGAACGCTCACGCCGGTGGCGGCGCTCCCGAGCCCGACAGACTTCACCCCCTGCACGGGCTTCGCCGACGGAACGGTGTGCGGAGATCGCCGTCTCCCTGGCACGCCGCGGGCGTATACGTGGAGCTGCCGCGGCGGTGCAGGTCCGGCCATCGACGTGGCCCTCGGCAGTGGAATGGTCTGCCCTGGGCGCGTGGCGCTGGCCGACGGCTCGTTGCTCACCAGCCTGCAATCGAACCCGTCGAGCGACGAAGACCTGCTGCAGGTCATCGCCCTCGCCGACCGCAGCGGGCTGACGCGCATGCTCCCCACGGTCAGCGGCGTCATCATGAGCGTCTCTCGCGCGAGCGATGGCACCGCGTGGGGTTTCGCCCGCAGCTTGAACGGCACCTCCACCTACCCGGTGAAGCTCACCCGCGACGGCATCAGCGAGGTCACCGACTTCACCACCGACCGCGAGGTGCAGCAGCAAGACATGCTGGTCGACGAGGCGCTCTACCTGCACCGCACCGCGTTCGGCATGCGGCGCCTCCTCCGGCCACGGTGAGGGGCGACTACGCGCACTCGGCGCGGGCGGCCTCGACGGCGACCTTCGGGAACTTGCGCGCCACGAGGCCCTGGGTGGCGTTGGCCAGCGCCGCGCCGGTGGGGCGCACCGTGCCGGCCAGCGCGGTGATGGTGAGCGCGGTCTGCAGCGCCAGCGCGGCGGCGTCTGACGCGGGCGGCTTGGTGGCGTCGAACACCCGGCCCACCAGCTCTTCCACCGAGCGCCAGCCTCGGCCGGCGATGGTCGACATCGCCTCGACCTTCGGCATCTCCCAGAGGGGCCGCCGCGTGGTCAAGTTGAGCATGGCGATGGCCGCCGCCACGTAGCGCACCCGCCCGAGCTCGGCGTCGCTCACGTTGAGGCGCTTGGCCACCCCGCCGGCGAGCCGCACGAAGTTGGCGACGTGTTGGCCGGCTTCGCCCATCAACGCCAGGCCCGCCTCGAAGAGCCGCAGCTGTGGGTCATCGAGCGTGGCGTTGAGCTTCTCCGCGGTGGGCAAGTCGCCGCGGAGGTCGAGCTGCATCTCCCCGCTCGCCGACGACGGCTCGAATTCGAGCCCGCCGGACATGAGCGGCTCGCCGGTGACGACGCCAGCGCCCGTCTCCAGCCACGACGACGGGTCGTCTTCGTCGATGCCTTTGTAGAACCGGCCCAGCGTGCGGTGGAGCGCGCGGACCCCGGTGCGCACCGCGACGAAGGTGGCGTGGCCGGTGAGCCGCTTGACCTCTTCGAGCGTGGGGGCGTGCAACGGGTCGCGCATCGCCACCATCAGCTGGGTGCCCTTCAGCGCGAGCGGCACCACCTGGAGCGCCTCGGCTTTCTCGTACGGCAGCAGCGCCAGCGCCTCGGGCATCGGCTGCATCTCGGCCAGGCGCTTGCTCGAGATCGAGGTGGTCTTGGTGAGCTCGCCCTGCGCGGAAACGATGTCGTCTTCGTCGGCCAGGCCGAGCGCGATGAGGGCGTCGTTCACCGATGACTGGCCCTTCTGCGCTTGGGCCATGGCCTCTTGCACCTGGTCGGCAGTGAGCTTCTTCTGCGCCACCAGGTGTTCGGCCACCTTCACGTCGCGCCAGGGGTCGATGGGCGGAGCGCGGGCCGCGGCCTCTTCGGCTTCTTTCTCTTTCACCGCCGCGAGCGCTTCGGCCGTCATCTTGCGCGGGGCGATGCGGCCCAACGTCGCGTTGCCGGGCGGAACGGCACCCGACGGTACGCCTGGGGTCGCGGCCGGTGGAGGGGCAGACGCGGAGGGCGCGGGCGTCAGCGACGACGGCGGCACCACCGAGATGCCCTTGACCGTGAGCTCGGTGCCACCCGCGGTGGGAATGGCGGTGAGCGCGACGCGCTCGGGGAGCGCCCGCGCCACGAGCTTCGCGACGTCGGCATCGGTGACCGACCAGTCGGCCTGGTCTGCCGCCAGCTGGAGCGCCGTTTCGACCTCGCGCGCCTGCGGCCGGTTGCCCGGGTCTTTGGTCAACATCCACATCAGCAGCTGGCCCAGTTTCTCGGGCACGCCCGACACCGGGCCCGTGGGCAACGTGGAGCGCCCCGTCACGAGCTCGAGCAGCACCAGCCCCAGCCGGTACACGTCGGCCGGCGGGCCGGGCGGGCCCACCACCTGCTCGGGGGCCATCACCAGCGCTTCGGACCGTGCGGGGCCTGTCTGGGCATTCGCGCCGGCGGCCCGGGCGATGCCGAAGTCGGTCAACACCACGCCGCCCGACAAAGTCAGGTGCACGGTGCTGGCGCAGACGTCGCCGTGGCAGGCCGGGGTGGCGGCTTCGTGGAGCGACGCCAAAGCGGCCGCGGCGCGCAACCCGACGGCGGCGATTTCATTGGCGGTGGGCTTGAGCTGCCGGGTCGCGCAGGCAGAGAGCACCGCGCGCATCGATTCACCATCGGAGATGGCCTGGGTGACCCACGTTTGATCGGCGCCGATGCCGAACTCCACCAGAGGCGCGAGCACGCCGGGGGGCGCGTACCGCCACTGGGTGGCGACGGGGTGGAACCGCTCGAGGAACGACACGTCGCGGGCCCAGGGCTGCACCAGCCGCTTGAGCCAGACCGGCTGCTCGGAGGCGCTTCGGTACATGCCGACGTACCCCTCGACGAGCGCTCCGGCGCCGAGCTTTCGAGTGATGCGGTACGTGCCCACGAAGGGGGGATTCTGGCTCGCTTTTCGGCGAAAGCGGAACTTTTCAATTAGGCTCACTTCCGGGCTCATGACAGCCTGCGAAGTTCCCCCTCTCAAGGAGACCTGATGAAGCGCACCCTGTGGGCGACGCTGTGCACCCTGGCCGTCACCGCCTGTGGCCCGGTGGAGATTCGCCTCGATGAGACGAAAGGCATTCCTGCGGTGACTGGAAGCGTCGAGTTCAACCTCGGCACCTTCACCTGCGGGCAGCCCATCGCCGCCGGCACCGAGCAGGTGGTGACCAAGGTGGTGGGCGACGGCTGCGAGCTGTCGTTCGACCGCACCGTGACGGTGCTCAAAGAGAGCGACTACACCGGCATTCCCGACCTGAAGGGCGTCACGAACCTGGTGCAGCGCATCGAGCTGACCATCAAGGCGCTGAAGTTCACCGACGTGAAGGCGAACCAGACGCTCGACGTGCAGACGCGCGTCACGAGCGCCAGCCTGGCCATCAACGGCCAGACGGTCATCGCCGACAAGACGGTGGTCGCTTCGCTGCCGAAGACGGTGTCGCTCGACGGCTCCGCGCTGACGCCGCTGAAGACCGCCATCGACGGGCGGAAGGCCGCGTCGGCGGCGCTCAAGGTGGTGCTCGTGGTGCCGAACTCGCCGGCGCCTCCGGAGACGATGAAGATCGACTACGACGCCCAGCCCGCCATCATCATCGGCCCCGGCAAGATTCTGTAGTCGCTTCCCGCGTCGCATCTTGGAGGGCGCAGGCGTCAGTCAGCCGCGCCCTCCGCGTTTCGTCGTTTCGCCATGACTCCGTTCTGGGCCGATCTCCGCGCGCTGTGGCGCTTGGCGCTGCCGCTCGCCGTGGCGCAGGCGGGCCAGGCGACCATGGGCCTCGTCGACACCGCGGTGGTGGGCCATGTCTCGGCCATCGCCCAGGGCGGCGCGGGGCTCGGCAATTCCCTCACCTTCACCGTCTGCTTCTTCGGCATGGGCGTGCTGATGGGCGTCGACCCGCAGGTGGCGCAGGCCTTGGGGGCCGGCCAGCCGAAGCGGGCGCGCACGCTGTATTGGGTCGGTGTGTGGTTGGCGGGCGCGACGTCGCTCGTGTTGATGGCGGTGCTGGCGGGGCTCCCCGCAGTGCTCGGGTGGATGGACGTTTCGCCCGACGTGGCGGCGGCGGCGCGCACGTACATGTGGTGGCGGCTCCCGGGCATTCCCGCCCAGCTGCTCTTCGTGGTGGCCCGCGGGTACCTCCAATGCCTCGGGCAGGCCCGCACCATGGTGTGGGCGATGGTGCTGGCCAACCTGGCGAACGCGGGCCTCGACGTGGTGCTCGTCTTCGGCGCGGGGCCGATTCCAACGTACGGGGTGGCCGGCGCGGCGGTGGCGACTTCGCTCGTCACCTGGTTGCAGTTCGGCGTGTTGACGCTGGCGCTCCCGCCCAGCGATGGCCCGGTGCGGCGCTTCGACGGCCCGGCGCTGAAGCAGACGTTGCGCGTCGGGCTGCCCATCGGCCTGCACCTGCTGGCGGAGTCGGGCGTGTTTTCGGTGGCCGGCTTGCTCGCGGCGAGGCTGGGTGACGTGGCCTCGGCGTCGCACCAGGTGGCGCTCAACTGGGCCAGCCTCACCTTCTGCGTCGCGGTGGGCATCGGCAGCGCGGCCATGGTGCGGGTGGGCTGGGCCGTTGGCGCCGGCGACACGCCCAGCGCGCGGCGTTCGGGCTTCGTGGCGCTGGCCAGCGGCGCGGCGTTTATGGGCTGCACCGGCCTCGGCTTCTTGCTCGCGTCTTCGGCGCTGGCGCAGGTGATGTCGTCGGAGGCCGCGGTGGTAGCGCTCGCGTCGTCACTCCTCGGCGTCACCGCGGTGTTTCAAGTGTCTGACGGGCTGCAGGCGGTGGGCGCAGGAGCGCTCCGCGGTGCAGGCGACACCCGCTTCGTCTTCTGGGCCAACGTCGTGGGCCACTGGGCCGTGGGCCTTCCCCTGGCGTACGTGCTGGGCGTCGACGGCACGTTGGGCGTGGTGGGCGTGTGGTGGGGGCTGTCGGCGGGACTCACCGCGGTGGCCGTGGCGTTGGTGGTGCGCTTCGCGCTGCTGACACGTCGCGACGTCGTGCCCCTCCACGTCGCTGACGCACACTGACACACCGTCGGTACGTCGTGGACGCCGACACCTGGAGGTCAACAGCGCGACGCCGCTCCGTCGTACCTCGACGTCGATGCGGGAGAAGCGCTCGATTCAGGCATCGAGGAATTCGACGCCGGCACGCTGGACGATGGCTGTCGAAGAGACGCAGAGAAGACGACAGGTTCACGTTGCGGGCGACGAGGCGTTGAAGCACCAGGGCGTGTACATCAGCGCCAAGCGCCTCGGCGTTTCGCGCGCACGACCGACAGCCACCCCTCGCGCGGCAGCGAACTCCCAGGTACACCGCGTTCGGCGTCGCATGGCGCGACGCACACGAGCGAGGGGGCCGACATGCAGATCGACCGACGATGGCTGGTGGTAGTGGCCTTGCTGGCGGGCGCCGCCTGGGCGCAGACGTCGCAGAAAATCACCCTCACCCCGGCGATGGTGACGCGCCTGGTGCCGAACAACGAAGGCGACCCGACCAAGCTGGTCGACGAGCAAGCGCTGGTCGGCAACCCGGCCGCGGGAGACCGCTTCGCCCCCTCGACCAACTGGAGCGCGCAGTTCGCGGCCAAGCGCATGACCGCGCGCATCACCCTGCCCGCGGCCTACGTCATCACCCAGCTCTGGCTCTACGACGCCAACGGAGGCCTCACCGCCGCCGACGGCACGTACCAAGTCATCGCCAACACCTCCGGCGGTGACGTCACGTTGGTGAGCGACCTGCTCGGCGGCTACCTCGAGTGGCGAAAGTTCGACGTCGCGCCCGTCACCACCACCACCCTCACCGTCGTCACCCCCACCGGGTACATCGGCATGCCCGAACTCGTCGTCTACGGCTCTCTGGCCGCTCCGCCGCCGACCGCCACGCCGGCGAAGTTGACGCTCACCCCGGCCATGGCCACGCGCCTGGTGCCGAACAACGAAGGCGACCCGACCAAGCTCGTCGACGAACAAACACTGGTGGGCAACCCCGCCGCCGGAGACCGCTTCACGCCCGCGACCAACTGGGGCGCGCAGTTCGCGGGCAAGCGCATGACGGCGCAGCTCGACCTCGGCAAGCCCTTCGTCATCACCCAGCTGTGGCTGTTCGACTCCAGCGGAGGCCTCACCGCGGCTGACGGCACCTACCAGGTCATCGCCAACACCACCGGCGGCGACGTCACGGTGGTGAGCGACCTGCTCGCTTCGTACATGCAGTGGAAGAAGTTCGACCTGGCGGCGCCGGTCACCACCCAGAAGCTCACCGTGATCACGCCCACCGGGTACATCGGCATGCCCGAGCTCGTCATCTACGGGTACGACGCCACGGCGACGCCTCCGCCGCCTCCGCCCGTGAACCAGGCGCCGGTGTTGAACGCCATCGCCAACCTCACCCTCGCGGCGGGCACGGCGGGGTCGACACCGCTCTCGGCGACCGACGCCGACGGAGACGCCATCACCTTGAGCTTCGTCGGCACGCCGCCCTCGTTCGTCACGCTGACCGATTCGCACGCCGGTACCGGCTCGGTGAACGTCAGCACCCAGTCCACCGCTGGCACCTTCACCCTCACCGTGCGCGCG
>JAEUJT010000237.1 GCA_016793525.1 Archangium sp.
TCGGTGTGTAGCGCCACCAGCGCGGCGCCAGCATGGCTCGGCGTAGCGGTCGGGGTGCTGGTGCGCCGCCGTCAGAAACCGCCGGGGCGGAGATCGCGCACGTAGCAAAAGCCGGTCGAGCGATCGATCCCGCTCTTGTAGGCGACGTAGCCTGCGGCCAGCCCCTTGCTGCGGCACTCGCTCACCGATGTCGAATACGCGTTGCAGCTCAGCTCGATGGGCACGCCCGCGTCGTCGCCGTACGACACGTCGCGGGTGCACAGGCCTGGCAGGCCCGCACCGCCGCAGTAGGCGCCGTCATTCGAGCCAGGTGTGCACCGTTCCCCCACCACCGCGGTGTCGAAACCGGAGTTCGCCAGCTCGGTCGAAGACAGGCACAGGTTGTACCCACCGCCGCAGCGGGAGTCGGCCGCGCACCCCGGCGCCGTGGAGCGCACGTCGCACACCGCGCGGCAGGTCGCCTGGGGCATTCCGCTCAACTGAATGCACCGCAGCCCGGGCGCACAGTCGGAGTCCCAGCGAACCAGGGCGAGCCCACCGTCAGGCGGTGCAATCGAGGGAGCGCGCGCACACACATCGCCCGCTTGTTTGGTGCCGACCAGCGAGCACTGCCCGTCTGTGCCAATCGCGTTGGTCGGCATGCAGAATTGGCCGGAGGGGCAGGTCGACGGCGCAGCGAAGGGAATGCAGCCGCCCAGGCGCCGCGTGTCGAACGTCGCGCGCCGCAGCCACTTGCACCTGCCCGACGGCACGAACGTGAGGTTGTTGGCGGCGTCGGGCATCGCCTCTTCGTAGCGCACGTTCTCGATGCTGCCGGCGAAGCGGTACGGCGCGTCGAGGGCGTCGATGCGGAGCGTGCCCGACACGCTGTAGTACCAGCGCGCCACCGCCGCGCCGCTGACGTCTTCGGCGAGCGCTCCACAGTTCGCGCAGATGCGCGAATTGTCGAACCGCGCCAGCGCCACCTCGCCCACGCTCGCCGCGCCATCGATGATGAAGTTCGTTTGATCGGGAATGCCCGCCACGCCCACCTGCACGTCGCGCGAGGTGACGTGTGGCTGCCGCTCGTAGGTCTCGTGCGTGCGCTGCGTCGCGCTGAGGAAGTTGGCGATGGTGATCTCGTCGCACTCGTCGGGCTTCATCGCCACCACGCCCGAATCGACCGTCGCGCCGGCATCGGTCACCCCGGCGTCGGTCGCTGGGCCCGCGTCATCAGGGCCACCGACGACAGGCGGAGGGCAGCCCATCATCACCACCACGGCGGCCACGCTGAGCAACGTTCGCATCGGGCGCCCTTACCAAGCAGCCGGGCTTCTCGGAACCTGAAGTCGCGCGTGGATTGACGGGTCGCGCGCGGCAGGCCAGAAGCACGCCCCGATGCTCGGTCTCTTCATCGCGGTCGTGGTGGCGCAGCTCGACGCCGGCGCGCCGCTCGACGCGGGCGTGGTCGACGACTTCGTCGACCCGCGAACGCACACCGTGGTGACGGGCTCGCGCCTCGAGCGCCGCGCCGGCGACACGGTGGTGGCCACCGAGGTCATCACCCGCGCGCAGATCGAAGCGCTCGGGGTGCGCGACCTCCCCCAGCTTCTCCAGCAGCAGCCCGGCGTGGAAATGGTCTACACCAACCGTGGCACCGGCCTTCGGCTCCAAGGCATGGATCCCGAATACGTGCTCATCCTCATCGACGGGCAGCGCATCGCTGGCCGAGCGGGGGCCTTCGTCGACATCTCCCGGTTTTCGTTGCGGGAGGTCGAGCGGGTCGAGATCGTCAAAGGCCCCTCCGCCGCGCTCTACGGCGCCGACGCCATCGGCGGGGTCATCAACCTCATCACCCGGCGACCGCAGCAGCGCTTCGAGGGCGCCGCGCGAGGCATGTTCGGGACCCTGCTCGAAGGCGACGTGCGCGCCAACGTCGGCTCCAAGCTCGGCGCGTTCGAGCTGCGCGGCGGCGGCGGCTTCCGCACCCGCAACGCGTTCGACTGGGCCCCGGCCGACGTGGCCACCAGCGGCCCGGCGGTGCGGCGCTTCGACGGCGACGTCGAGCTCTCGTGGAACCCGACGGAGTCGCTCCGCGCGTGGGCCCGCACCGCGTACATGCGCACCGACTTCACCGGCGTCGATCTCAACGACACCGGCGCGGTCTTCGATCGTCGCCAGCGCACGGAGCAGTACGACGTGTGGTTCGGCGTTCGCTCCGCCTTCGCTTCGGCCACCACCGTCACCGCGCGAGGCCACTTCGGGCTGTTCCGCGATCAGTTCCAGCTCGATCAACGCGCGTCAAAGGCGCTCGACGACTACTCCGCCAACCTGACCCGGCTCGGAGAGGCCTTCGTGCAGGTCGATCAACGCCTCGGGCGCCACACCCTCACCGCCGGTGCCGAGGGGTACTTCGAGCGCCTGCTGAGCGATCGCATCGACCCCCGCTTCGTCGCGCGCGATCGGGCCGGCATCTTCGTGCAAGACAGCTGGGCCGCCGGCGACGCCTGGCCGGTGAAGCTGGCGCTCGAGCCTGGCTTCCGCGTCGACGTCGACTCGCAGTTCGGCGCCGCGCCATCGCCTCGGCTCGCCGTGAAGATCGACCCCACGCCGAACCTGACCGTGCGCGCGTCGTGGGGCCTTGGCTTTCGCCCGCCGACGTTCTCCGAGCTGTACCTGCGCTTCGCCAACACCGGCGTCGGCTACATCGTGCAAGGCAACCCCGGGCTGAAGGCCGAGCGCTCGAGCTCGGTGAACCTGAGCGTCGACTACCGGCTGCCCATCGACGGCTGGAGCCTCTCCGCGAGCGGCTGGCACACCAGCGTCGCCAACATGATCAACGTCACCGCCGGTGGGGCGCCCAACCCCGACAACCCGACCATCTTCTCGTACGAAAACGTGGCCAACGCCTACACCCAAGGCGGAGAGCTCAGCGCCCGCTTCAAGCTCTCACGGGGCGCGGTCATCGACGTCGGCTACATGGGGCTCGACGCGCGCGACGTGACGCGCAACCGGCTGTTGGAGGGCCGGTCCGCCCACCGCGTCAACGTACAGGCCACCGCCAAGTACCGCCCACTCGGGTTCGAGATCGTCATTCGCGGCACGCTCCACAGCGCGCGGCCGTTCTACGTGGGCAGCGGCCTGGGCTTCGCCAACGTGCTCGGCTTCGGTGAAGACCGGGTGGTGTGGGCGCCCGCGTACGTCGACCTCGAGGCGCAGCTCTCGTACGCCGTGCTGCGCTGGCTGAAGGTGTTCGTCAACGGCTACAACCTGTTGAACCAGGGCGATCAGAGCTTCACGCCCCGGCCGCCGCGCGGAGTGCTGGGCGGCGTTACGATGGAGTACTGATCATGCGCCGCTCCGTCTCGCTCCTGCTGTTCGCGCTGTCGGCCTGCGCGCCCGATCTCCGCACCGACTTTCCCTTCGACGGTACCGGCGCGACCTGCATCGATCCGGAGACAAAGAAGTCCGTCGACTGTGCTGCGATTCCGCTCGTGTTCGCGAGGGTCGAGGGCGAGCAGCGCACCCTGATCGTCGACGCCACGAACAAAGAGGTGCACGTGTACGTCGACCTCGACGAGGGTCGGGAAATGAAGCTCGACGAGGCGCTGACCACCAACGCGTGGGACCTGTCGTTCAAGCGCTTCGAGATCCTCGCCAATGGCGGCGCCACCAACCCCGAGGGGCAGGTGGAGATCGCGGTCATCGAGGGCGGCGACTACGACGGAACGAGCGCCGCGCCGTCAGACGGCTTCGTGCAAGACGGAGCCGATTCGGTGTTCACCGCGGTGAACGGCGGTTGGTATTACTATGATCTCGGCGTGCACCGGCTCATCACCAAAGACCTGCTCTACGTGATCAGGAGCAGTGCGGGGGCGTACTTCAAGCTCCGCATGGGCAGCTACTACGACGACGCCGGCACCCCGGCCCGATTGAGCCTCACCTACGCGAGCGTCGCAGCCCCATGACCGCGCCAGCCGCCTCCGCTCCCGTCCCCGCGCCGGGCATGCGGCACACCACCGTCGACGACGTCGAGTTCCGCGCGCTCTACAAGAAGACAAAATACATCGTTGAAACCGCCGACGGTTGGTCGCTCGTCATCACCCGCTATCGCCCGGTGCCGCAAGTGTTCGCGCAGCCCCTCTTCGGCGAGCCGATGCTCTTGGTGCACGGCTTCTGCCAAAACCGCCACGCGTGGACGAGCGGCGAGTTCGTGAAGAACCTGCTCTTCTTCGGCCTCGATATTCACATTCTCGAGCTGCGCGGGCACGGCAAGAGCTCCATCGACCTGCAGTACGAGCGCGCCTCGAAGTTCGGCCGCAAGGTGCCCCCCGACATTCAGTGGGACTGGGACATCGACAGCTACTTTCTCTACGACCTGCCGGCGGCGGTGGCGGGCGTGCGGCGAATTACGCGCAGAGATCGCATCTTCTACGGCGGCCACTCGATGGGCGGCATGCTCGGGTACGGCTACGCCGGCATTCACCCCGAGCACTTCGAGGGCCTGGTCACCATCGGTGCGGCAGCCGAGCTGGGGCGGGGCAGCCTGCCGCTCAAGATGCTCGGCTACGCGGGGCCCGGCATCGAGCTGTCGATCGACTCGGTGATCACCGCCCTCAACGCCCAGCGCGGAGTCAGCCACGCCGCGTCGTCGCTCTTCGCTGCGGTGATGCGCAAAGACCGGCCCGCCCCCCCGAGCTGGCTCAAGTACAAGTACATTCCCCTCGATACGTGGCTGAAGTTCTTCTCCGACGCGCTCGGGTACGCCGAAGACAGCCCGATGCTCGGCATGGTGCGCAACCGCATCAACTGGCTCGCTCGGTGGGACCGCATGACCATGGAGGACATGCGCTGGCTCCTCCGTGAAGGCGGCGAGAAGGAGCCTCGCAAGGTCATCGATCAGTTCTTCAAGTGGATCCGCGCGGCCGAGGTCGTCTGCTACCGCACCGGCTACGACTTCAAGCGCGGCTTCGGGAACATCACCATTCCCATGGCGATCATCTTTGGCGACATGGACCCGCTCGCCTCGATGGAGTCGACGCGCAGCGTGTATCGATCTGCCAAGAGCGAATACCTTCTCTGGCGGCCGGTGAAGGGCAACAGCCACATCGAGCTCACCATGGGGCACGACATTCGGCAGATTTGTTACGACATCAAAAACCTCGTCGAATACGCGAAGACCCACCGCACGGTGGCACCCTCGCTGCCCCGCATCGATCGATGAGCCGCGCCGCGCTCGGGGTGGCGCTCGTCGCGCTCGGCTGCACGTCGAAGCCTCCGGAGCCTCCTCCCTCTCGTGAAGGCCCGGTGGAGGTGCGCCAACCCGCGCCTCCGCTGAACGTCGAGCACACCGCGCCGTCGCTGCCGGGCTTCGTACCGCCCACTTCGCTCGCGCCGCTGGTGAAGGCCGTGCAGGCCGGCGTCGTACACATCGCCGCCTCGAGAGAAGAGGGCGCAGCGTCGCTCGGCTCCGGCTTCGTCATCACCCCAGGTGGCTTGGTGGTCACCAACGCCCACGTCATCGCGGGGGCAGAGACCATCGCCGCGCGGCTGTCTGACGGCCGCTCGTTCGAGGCGCGCGTCGTGGGGCGAGACCCCCAGACCGACCTTGCGCTGCTCTGGCTGGTGCGCGCGCCGACGCTGCAGACGGTGACGCTGGGCGACTCCGACACGTTGGAGGTCGGCGACTGGGTGGTGGCCATGGGCAGCCCCTTCGGCCTCGATACCTCGGTGTCGCACGGCATCGTCTCCGCCCGTGAGCGCGTCATCGGCGTCGGCGCGTACGACGATTTTCTGCAGTTCAACGCGCCCATCAACCCGGGGAATTCGGGAGGGCCCTTGTTCGACATGAAGGGCGCGGTGATCGGCGTCACCACCGCCACCGTTCGGCAGGGGCCGGGGGTGGCCTTCGCAGTGCCGGTGAACCTGCTGCGCGATCTGCTTCCGAATCTCCTCGACGATGGCCGGCCCGATCGCGGCTGGCTCGGCATCAACGCGAGGGAGGTCTCCGAGGGTGGAGATCGTTTCGTGCAGGTGACCGATGTGGTTCCCGACGGTCCCGGCGCGAAGGCCGGGCTGAATACGGGCGATCGCCTCGTCTCCATCGGCTCGCGGAAGGTCGAGCGCTACCAGCAGATGGTGCGACGGCTCGCGCTCCTCGGCCCCGGCGCATTGGTGGTGCTCGGCGTGGTGCGCGGCGGCCAGTCGTCGACCGTGCAGGCCACGCTCGCTGCTCGCCCGGCTCCGAAGGAGTGACGCTCGGCCCGCGATGTCACACGGTTGAAATGGGTCACTTCGTTGGCGCAGCCCCTGAGAGCCACACTGCCGCTCCGGCCAGGCCGAAGCTCGCGAGCCAAGCGCCTGAAAGCGAGAAACGCCACACGGTGCATGCCGTGAGCACGACGCCAGCGGCACACTTCGCCCAGAAGAGGCGCATCGACGAAACGCGGCGACTCACGTCAGCCCTTCGCCGTTCTTCAAGTCGCGAATGCGCAGGCCGTTCTTCTTGAGCAGCCGGTAGAGGCTCTGCATCGACAGCCCCGTCTTCCGCTCGGCTTCGGCGATGTCGAAGTTCGCGTCTTTCATCACTTCGGCGAAGTAGCCGCGCTCGAAGTCGGCCAAAACCCGATCTTTCGCCTCGTGGTACGAGAGCCCCGACGCGAGCTGGAGCACCGACGTCTTCGGCGCTTTCCCCTCAGTGGGCACGATCAGGTCGAGCCAGTTCGCGTGCCCGGTCGACTGCATCAGCGCCCCGCGCTCAAGTACGTTGCGCAGCTCGCGCACGTTGCCCGGCCAGTCGTAGGCCTCGAGCAAGCCCAGCGTCTGCGCCGACAGCTCGAAAGTGGTCGACAGCCGCTTGGCCAGGTGCTGCGCCAACACGGGAATGTCACTCTTGCGCGTGCGCAACGGAGGCAGACGCACCCGACCCACCGCGAACCGGTGGTACAGCTCGGCGCGGAAGCGACCCTGGGCTACGTCTTCGTCGAGGTTGCGGCCGGTGGAGGCCAAGATGCGCGCGTCGAGGCGGCCTCCGCCTGGCAGCTCCCGCGTCTCCAACAGGCGCAGCAGCCGAGGCTGAACGGCGGAAGGAATCTCCGCCACCTCGTCGAAGAACACTGTGCCGCCCCGCGCCGTCGACAGCACGCCATCGGGCCCGAAGAGATCTCGCTCGAGCGTGGCCTCCGACAGCATCGCGCAGTC
This sequence comes from Archangium sp., assembly GCA_016793525.1. The sequence goes on from JAEUJT010000237.1 coordinate 7,180, forward strand.
GACCACCCGGAACCCCGCGAAGCGCCGCGACGAATGTGCGTGGAGCGCCCGCGCCGTCAGCTCTTTGCCCGTGCCCGTCTCGCCTTCGATCAGCACGTTCAGATCTTCGGTCGCCAGCCGCCGCAGCTCGGCGAAGACGATGCGCATCGACTCCGACACGCCCACCAGCTCGCCGAACGTCTCTCCGGTGAGCAGCTCGATCTCGGTGTTGCGCGACTTGAGCTTGATCGACAGCTTCGTCTTGCCCAGCGCCACCTTGTCGCCCGGCTCGACGAAGACCTGCAGCACCGGCCGCCCGTCGACGAAGGTGCCGTTGCGGCTCTGGAGGTCGCGCAGCAACAGCCCCCGCGCCGTGCGTTCGAGCTCGAGGTGGCGGCGGCTCACGGTCGCGTCGGTGAGCACCACATCGTTCGTCGAGTCGGAGCCCACCCGCACCAGGCTCTGCAGCGTCGAGAACTTCTTCCCCTTGTCGGGACCTCCGATGACCTCGACGGTCCATTCCCGCACCGGAATGCGCGAGATCACATCGCCAGGCAGCGTGACCGATTGCGTCGTCTCGGGGAGGCTCATGGAGTGCCTCGAAGTGTAGGGCAGGAGGGGCGCGTCAGGGGAAGACGACGTCGCTCGCCGTGCCGTCGGCCCGGCGCACGTGCAGCTCGGCCGGCGCCCCCTTGAAGCGCACCCGCGCCCAGACGTGTGGCAGCGCCGGAGCGCCGTCGATGGTCTCCACCAGGTCGCCCGGCTGCAGCTTGCCCGTGCCGCTGGTCAGCACCGCCAGGCCCGGCGCCTTCGCCGCGAGCTTGGTCGCCTGCGCTTCACTCAGACCTGGGTTCAGCACCCGCGCCACGTTGAGCGACAACAGCTCGAGCTGAAGCGCATCGGTCACCGGCGGCTCGACGGCCGCGCCTTCGATCGGCTTCTGCGCTTGGAGCGCGGTCTGCGGCGTCAAGGCGAGCGTCACCGGAGGCTCCGGCGCCACAGGGCGGGCGGCCGCGTGTTTGGCGCTCACCGCCGCCGCCGTGCGTATGAGCGACTCGAGCAGGGCGGTCACCGCCGGGGCGGGGTCGAACTCGGCCTCCGCGGTCGGCTCGGCGAACGGGTCGACGACGACCGAGCCCTCGGCCTCGAGCAGCACCTCTTTCGTCGACGGGTGCATCACCTCCACCCGGCCCAGCCAGGTCGTCACCTCGTTCGAGGCTCCACCCGCGGCGCGGCCAGAGAGGGTGCTCGCCTCGTTCGTCGAGGAGTTCACCCGCCGCTCCAGCACGGGGCGAATCACCAGCCCTTGATCGGCCCTCGAGCCCGCGGAGACCAGCACCGGCAGCGCCGTGGTGGCCACCCACGCGTCGTCGCTCTCCGGGCGAAGCACCTTGAACTCTGTCGGCCCGTAGAAGGCGAGGGCGTCACCCGCCTCGCGCACCGCCACACCCAGCCCGCGCGCGTGGAGCTCCTCGAGGCGCCAGCTCGGCTCTGCGCCGCCCAGCACCCGCACCGGGTACACGAACACCGAGGTCACCGAGAGCGGCTGCGACGGCGCTCGCACCGTCTTCTTCAGCCCGCTGCACCCCGCCAAGACGACGCCCACGGCCACGCACCACGCAGTCGTTCGCATGAAAACCGGCGGGTGTACCAAAAGTGAGTGCCGGCCTGTTCAGCATTCCTCGCTCGAGCACTTCACCGGGCAACGAACTGACCGCGGGTCGTGTGTCGGGAGGACGGCAAACAGACCGGCACTCGCCTTCATTTCTACCATGCACGTCCAGGGCTGCCATTCGCCGTTCGGTGACATCTCTGCGACGCGGCAAGCCCTTGAAAACAAAAGGCCCCCGAGACCGAAGTCTCGGAGGCCTGAAGGTTCGCCCCGTACAGCAGGCGAGGGGGGCTTACATGCCCATGCCGCCCATACCGCCCATGCCGCCGCCACCACCACCGCCGGCAGGCATCTTGTCGTCGTCCTTCGGGCGATCAGCGATCATCGCTTCGGTGGTCAGCATCAGCGAGCTGACCGAGGCCGCGTTCTGCAGCGCGCAACGCGAGACCTTGGCCGGGTCGATGACGCCAGCCGCCAGCAGGTCTTCGAAAGCGCCGGTCGCCGCGTTGAAGCCGAACGAGCCCGTGCCTTCTTTCACCTTGTTGACGATGACCGAGCCTTCGAGGCCGCCGTTGCCGGCGATCTGGCGGAGGGGCTCCTCGAGCGAGCGGCGAATGATGTCGACGCCGAACTTCTCTTCAGCGTTGACCTTCAGACCGTCGAGCGCCTTCAGGCAGCGAATGAACGCCACGCCGCCGCCAGGGACGATGCCCTCTTCAACGGCCGCGCGGGTCGCGTTGAGCGCGTCTTCGACGCGGGCCTTCTTCTCCTTCATCTCGGTCTCGGTGGCCGCACCCACGTTGATCACCGCCACGCCGCCCACGAGCTTGGCGAGCCGCTCCTGCAGCTTCTCCTTGTCGTAGTCGCTGGTGGTCTCTTCGACCTGCGCGCGGATCTGCTTCACGCGGGCTTCGATGTCCTTCTGGGCACCGGCGCCGTCGATGATCGTGGTGTTGTCCTTGTCGATCTTGATGCGCTTCGCCTTGCCCATGTCGGCCAGGGTCAGGTTCTCGAGCTTCAGGCCGAGGTCTTCGGCGATCAGCTTGCCGCCCGTGAGAATCGCGATGTCTTCGAGCATCGCCTTGCGACGATCGCCGAAGCCAGGCGCCTTCACCGCGCACACGTTCAGCACGCCGCGGATCTTGTTCACCACGAGCGTCGCGAGCGCCTCGCCCTCGACCTCTTCAGCGACGATCAGCAACGGCTTGCCCGAACGCGCAACCTGCTCGAGCACCGGGAGCAGATCCTTCATCGACGAGATCTTCTTCTCGTAGATGAGAATGAACGGATCCTGCAGCTCGACTTCCATGCGGTCGGGGTTGGTGACGAAGTACGGCGAGAGGTAGCCGCGGTCGAACTGCATACCCTCGACCACGTCGAGCTCGGTCTCGAGGCCCTTCGCCTCTTCAACCGTGATCACGCCTTCTTTGCCGACCTTCTCCATCGCCTCGGCGATGATGTTGCCGATGGTCGAGTCGCCGTTGGCCGAGATCGTGCCGACCTGCGCGATGTCTTTCTTGCCCTGGGTGGGCTTGGAGAGCTTCTTCAGCTCTTCGACGATCAGCGTCACGGCCTTGTCGATGCCGCGCTTGATCTCCATCGGGTTGTGGCCCGCGGCCACCAGCTTGCTGCCCTGGAAGAAGATCGCCTGCGCCAGCACGGTGGCGGTGGTGGTGCCGTCGCCGGCCACGTCGGAGGTCTTCGACGCGACCTCCTTCACCATCTGCGCGCCCATGTTCTCGAACTTGTTCTCGAGCTCGACTTCCTTCGCGACCGTCACGCCGTCTTTGGTGATGGTCGGGGAACCGAACGACTTCTCGATCACCACGTTGCGGCCCTTGGGCCCCAGGGTGACCTTCACCGCGTCGGCGAGGGTGTTGACGCCACGCAGAATCGCGTCGCGGGCCTTGGTATCGAAAATGATGTCTTTAGCAGCCATGGTCTTGATTTCCTTTGGTAATTTGTTTGGGAAGGAGGGGACTTACTTCTCGATGACGCCGAGCACGTCCTCTTCACGGAGGATCAGGTGGTCTTCGCCTTCGATCTTCACTTCGGTGCCCGCGTATTTGGAGAAGAGAATGGTGTCGCCGGCCTTGATGTCGAGCGCGCGAACCTTGCCGTCTTCGAGGATCTTGCCGTTGCCGACCGCCACAACCTTCGCCTCGAGCGGCTTCTCCTTGGCCGAGTCGGGGATGATGATTCCGCCCTTGGTCTTCGTCTCTTCCGCGATGCGCTTCACGATCAGCCGGTCCTGCAGGGGACGAATCTTCATGATGTGTGCTCCTTGAGCCGTGGGTGCTGCGGGTTGATGAATTGGCAGTCGATGGGGTCGAGTGCCAAGAGTGTGTGCGCGCCCGATATAACCATCGCCCCTCGAGCGTCAAGGTGTGCATTGGCACTCTCGATCCGTGAGTGCTGATTGTTTTCCAGCGCTCGCTTGGCGCTCAGCGTCGCCGAGTGCCAGCTCAAGCCCATGAAAACAGGGAGTAATTTTTGTTCCTGCGGGTTCGTGCCGATAGCATCACCACAGGGCTGTTTCACGAAAGGCGCGTCAATGAGTCAATTGGTGCTCGGCGGCTCACTCAAAGAATTCTTCAAGCTGATGGTCGAAGAGGTGGTGAAGCGTCAGCGGGTCAGCCTTGAAGAGGTGACTGAGTTTTACGTGGTGAACCTGCTCTCGGAGTACGCGGCGGCGGAGAAGCTGTTCGACCGCGAGTCCGACGGGCGGCGCGAGATGGATGCCCTGGCCGTGATGTACCACCGGGCGCTCCAGCAAGACCGCGA
>JAEUJT010000300.1 GCA_016793525.1 Archangium sp.
GAAGCCCCGCACGCCGCGATTGAATTCCTTTGCGCTCTGCGAATGCGTCGTGTACCCGCGCCGCGTCTTTCCCCCTCGCACTTTGGAGTTCACCATGGCCGTTGAACGCACGCTGTCGATCCTCAAGCCCGATGCCCTCGAGAAGGGCGTCATCGGCAAGATCATCTCCCGCTTCGAGGAGGCCGGCCTGCTGCCGGTCGCGGTGCGCATGCAGCACTTGTCGAAGGGCGAAGCCGAAGGCTTCTACGCGGTGCACAAGGAGCGCCCGTTCTTCAAAGACCTCGTGTCGTTCATGACCTCGGGCCCGGTGGTGATCATGGCCCTCGAGGGTGAAAACGCGATGCAGAAGAACCGCGACCTGATGGGCGCGACGGATCCAAAGAAGGCCACCCCTGGCACCATTCGCGCCGACTTCGCCAAGTCGATCGACGCCAACACCGTGCACGGCTCCGACTCGGTCGAAAACGCGAAGAACGAAATCGCGTACTTCTTCCGCGGCACCGAGCTGGTGAGCTACGCCCACAAGAAGTGACTCCGACCGTCGACATCGCCAGCCTCTCGCTCGAGGCATTGCAGGGCTTCGTGGTGTCGACGCTGGGCGAGAAGCCGTTTCGCGCCAAGCAGATCTTCAAGTGGCTCCACCAGCGTGGGGCCACGTCGTTCGATGAGATGACCGACCTCTCGAAGGGGCTGCGCACGCAGCTCCACGAGCAGGCCTTCATTCGAGTCGTCACCGTCGATCTCGAGCAGCGCTCGGTCGACGGCACCATCAAGTTCCGCTTCAAAACCCACGACGGCCGCTTCATCGAGTCGGTCTACATGCCGTCGCCGGAGCGCAAGACGCTCTGTGTGTCGACGCAGGTTGGCTGCGCCATGGGGTGTAAGTTTTGCGCGACCGCGACTTTGGGGCTCCTGCGCAACCTCACCCCGAGCGAGATCGTCGGCCAGGTTCACGCGGTGAACCGGCAGCTGCGCTCCGAGCTCAAGCTCGCTCCCAACGCGCGCCCCCTGAGCAACCTGGTGTTCATGGGCATGGGCGAGCCGCTGCACAACTTCGAGAACTTGAAGACCTCGCTCGGGCTGCTCCAGGCCGAAGAGGGGCCGAACTTCTCTTCGCGCCACATCACCGTCTCCACTGTCGGGCTGGTGCCGATGATCGCCCGCTTCGGTCAGGAGACCGACGTGAAGCTGGCCATCTCGCTCAACGCCTCCAACGACGAGGTCCGCGACCGCATCATGCCGGTCAACAAGCGGTGGAAGATCGTCGACTTGATGGAGGCGTGCCGTGCTTTCCCCCTCCGCCAGGGCCGGCGCATCACCTTCGAATACGTGTTGATGGACGGCGTCAACGACACCGACGACGACGCGCGGCGGCTGGTCGAGCTTCTCCGCGACGTGCCGGCCAAGGTGAACCTCATTCAGTACAACACCAACCCCGGCCTGGGCTTCGACACCACCGGAGACAACCGGGCCGAGCGCTTCCGCGATCTCCTCGACCGCGGCAACGTGGCCGCTTTCATTCGCGCCAACCGGGGCCGAGACATCGCCGCGGCCTGTGGTCAGCTCGCGAACGTCGACGCCCGGGCCAACCGCGTAAGTGCCGGCACTACCTTGACTTTCGAGCCCGGCGAGGGGTAAGGGCGGCGTTCTTCATCTTTCTTTGGAGCAACGCATGTCCGTCGTTCTTCGTCTCGCCCGTGCCGGTGCCAAGAAGCGCCCCTACTACCACGTCGTCGCCGCTGACTCGCGCATGCCGCGCGACGGCCGTTTCATCGAGAACATCGGCTCGTACGATCCCAACTTCGATCCTCCGAAGTTCGCGGTCGACGACGCGCGGTGGACGCACTGGGTGAAGGTCGGCGCGACGCCCTCGGAGACCGTCGCCGGTCTTCACCGCCGCCTGACCCGCGCCGCCGCCAAGGCGTAAGCACCGCCGTGAAGAACCTCGTCGAGTACATCGCTCGGGCCCTGGTTGACAGGCCCGACGCGGTCGAGCTCCGGGTGACGCCTGCCGAAGGCGCAATGCTGTACGAATTGAAGGTCGCCCCCGAAGACGTCGGCAAGGTCATCGGGCGTGACGGGCGCACGATCAACGCGCTGCGTACGGTGTTGCACCACGCCGCCCAGAAGAACGGCGAAAAGGCGCGGCTCGAGTTGATCGACGAACGACGCTCGACCACCACCGCGGCGCCCACCACCCCGTGAGCGAGCTGTTCCAAGTCGGCTACGTGTCTCGCGCCCACGGAACGAAGGGCGAGATCGTCGTGCACACCTTCGATCCGGGCTCCGACGCCCTGTACGAGGTCGAACGCGCAGTGCTTCGGCTCCGGGGCGGTGGTGATCAAGCCATCGACATCGAGTCGTGCGCCCAGCAGGGAAAAGATCTGCGCCTCCAGATCGCGGGTGTACGTCGCCGTGAAGAGTCTGAAGCGCTGGTCGGCGCAACCGTGCTCGTCTATCGCGAAGATCTCGAGCAACCGGAGCCCGGCGAGTTTTTCCAGGGTGACCTGATCGGTCTCGAGGCGTTTTCGCCTTTGGGGGCACGGCTCGGCCGAGTGGAGGAGATCTTCGCCGCCGGCCCGGTTCCGAACCTGGTCATTCGCGACGGAGAGACAGAGCTGATGATCCCCTTCGCTGACGACTTCGTCGAAGGCGTCGATCTCGAGCGGCGGCGGGTGACGGTGCGGCCCCTTGAATTCGCGGAGTAGCTCGCCATGTTTCAGTGCGAGGTGCTCACGCTCTTTCCGTCGATGATCCGCGGGTACACGGGCGAGTCGATTCTCGGCAAGGCGCTCGAGCGAGGCCATGTCTCGCTGACGGTCACTGACGTTCGCGACTTCGCTCCGGGCAAACACCGCGTCACCGATGACGCGCCCTACGGCGGCGGGGCCGGCATGGTGATGAAGGTCGAGCCGCTCGTCGGCGCCATCGAGGCGGCCAAGGCGCGACTCCCTGGAGCATTGGTGGTGGTGCTGAGCCCGCGCGGTCGCACGCTGACCCAGCGCGACGTGCACGCCTTTCACGCCCGCGGCTCGTTGATCTGCGTCTGCGGCCGCTACGAGGGCATCGACGAGCGGGTGATGGGCTTTGTCGATGACGAGGTGTCGATCGGCGACTACGTGCTCACCGGCGGAGAGCTCGGCGCGCTGGTGCTGTTCGATGCGGTGGCGCGCCTCGAACCCGGCGTTCTCGGCAACGGCGATTCCTCGACGACGGAGAGCTTCGAGGGTGATGGGCTCCTCGAGCACCCGCATTACACGCGGCCTCCGACGTTTCGCGAGCTCGACGTGCCGGCGGTGCTCCAAGGTGGCGACCACAGGAAGATCGCCCGCTGGCGCAGGTGGCAGGCGCTGCACCTCACCCGCGCGCGTCGCCCGGAGCTGCTCGAGCGGGCCGCGTTGACCTCCGACGACCGAAAGCTGCTCACGCTGCGCGAAGACGAGCTCTGACGCTCACTCGAGCGGGTAGGTCTTCGACAACGACTCGGGCACGTCGCGCGCGCGAATGATGTCGCGGTAGGCGCCCACGCTCGGGCGCGGCGTACGACTTTTCTCTGCGTCGACCGCGTAGAGCCCGAAGCGCATCGCCATGCCGTGGTTCCACTCGTAGTTGTCGAGCAGCGACCAGGTGAAGAACCCTCGCACATCGGCGCCGTCGTGCAGCGCCTGCTTGGTGGCCTGGAGCGTGCGCACCAACCAGCGCGCCCCCAACGTCGCATCGGCCGCGGAGTCGACGCCGGTCTCGGTGACGTACATCGGCACGCCGTAACGCTGCCGCACGTGGCGGATCACGTCGGCGAGGCCCAGCGGGTAGTCCTCCCAGAGCGCCAGCTCGAGCGGGTCGAAGGTGGTGAGCGGCGAGAGGGTGGGGAAGATCGGCCCGCCGATGCCCTTCACCGTAATGCGCGTGTAGAAGTTGATGCCCAGGTAGTCCATGCGCCCGGTGAGATCGTCGCGGGCCGGGCCGTCGGGTTGCCCGTCGAGATCGGCGTCGACCAAGCCAGACACCACGCCGTCGAGAAAGGCGGTGTTGTACAGGTAGAACACGTTGTCGGCGGCGCGCTGATCGACTCGGCTCGCCGGGTCCTTCGGGCGCGTGGGGGTGGTCGAGTAGACGAGCCCGACCGTCGCCGTGGGGTCGTTCGCCTTCACCGCGTCGTACATGCGCGCGTGGGCGTCGATCATCGCCACCATGACCTGCTTCGCCTCGACCACTTTGAGCGTCAGCCCGGGGGGATTCACGCGGTCGGCGCTCGGCAGCAGGTAGCCAGGTAGCACCACCGCAAATGGCTCGTTCAGCGTGGCCCAGAGCGTGACGTCGTCACCGAACTCGCGCGCCACGAAGCCGGCGAACTTGGAGATCTCGCGCACGATTCGATCGTGATCGAGCCAGCCGCGGTTCACGCACGTCGCGAGGTCGCGGTGACAGGCCACGCCGTCGTGGATCCACACCGGCAGCGTGTAGTGGTTGAGCGTCACCAGCGGCGTGATCTTCCGCGCGCGGAGGGCGTCGAACATCGCGTGATAGGTCGCCAGCGCCTCGGGGTTCGCCGCGGCCGCCAGCGCGTCGCCTTCGAGCCCGTCGGTCGCGTTGGGGAAGATGCGGCTCCACTCGAGCGAGAGCCGGAGGCCCTGGAGCCCGACATCGCGCTGGGCGCGGTCGAGATCGGCAGCGAAGGTCTCCCACTGGCCCGGCGCGTGGGAGAGCGGCTCGAACGACATGATCGACTTCAGATCGTCGAGCTCGGTGGGGCTGGTGACCCACTGGTACCAGTCGCTGCGGCGATCTTCGCACTGCTCCGCGGGGAGGGTGGGGCAACCGGCCTCGACCTGAAAGCCTGCGGTGGCCGCTCCGAAGATGAAGTCGTCGGGAAACGCATTGGGGCTGCACGCGCTCAGGGCGCACAGCACGCCGACGAGTGCGCGGGGCATGGTCAGACGAACAGCGTGGAGAGCGACTCGGCGCGGTAGATGCGCGCGATGGCCTCTCCGAAGAGCCGCTCGGTACCGACCTGGCGGATCTTCGGGCATGACAGCGCGGCCTTGGTCAGCGGCACCGTGTCGGCGACCACGAGCTCCTCGAGCATCGACTCGGTGATTCGGGTGATGGCCGGGCCGGAGAGCACCGGGTGCACGATGTACGAGTACACGCGGCGCGCACCCTTTTCGCGGAGCGCCGCGGCCCCTTGAGTCAACGTGCCGGCGGTGTCGACGATGTCGTCGATGACGATCGCGTCTCGGCCCTTCACGTCGCCGATCAGGTTCATCACCTCGGAGGCGTTGGCGCGCGGTCGGCGCTTGTCGATGATCGCCAGGGGGCAGTTGAGCCGCTTCGAGTACGCGCGGGCGCGCTCAACGCCGCCGGCGTCGGGCGAGACGATGACGAGCTCGTCGGTCTGCGGAAACTTCTTTCGAATGTCGTCGAGGAACACAGGTGACGCGTAGAGGTGGTCGGTGGGAATGCTGAAGAACCCCTGAATTTGCCCGGCGTGCATGTCCATCGACACCACGCGGGTGACTCCGGCGGTCTCGAGCAGATCGGCGATCAGCTTGGCGGTGATCGGCGTGCGGGCCGCGACCTTTCGGTCTTGGCGGGCGTAGCCGTAGTAGGGGATCACCGCGGTGATCGACGCCGCGCTGGCGCGCTTCAACGCGTCAGACATGATCAACAGCTCGAGCAGGTGATCGTTCACCGGCGGGCACGACGACTGAATGACGAACACGTCGAAGCCGCGCACGTTTTCGCCGATCTCGACCTGAATCTCGCCGTCGCTGAACTTCGCGACCTCGGCCTTTGAGAGCGGGCGCTTGAGGTACTCGCAGATTCGGTCCGCCAGCATGCGGTTCGAGTTGCCCGAGAAGACCTTGAAGTCGTGGCTGACCGGCATTCACCGGAGGTACACGATCGCCCGCAGTCGTTCAATGTGCGTGCAGCTGCGGAACGATCTTCTCGTATTCGGCCAGCACCCGTTGCTCCATGCGCTCGCGCATGTCGGCGTTGAGCGGGTGCGCGATGTCTTTGTACGACCCGTCTTTGCGCTTCTTGGCGGGCATGGCGACGAAGAGCCCTCCACTGCCGAGAATCACCTTCAGGTCGCGCACCACGAAACAGTGGTCGAGCGTGATGGTGACGTACGCGCGCAGCTTGTCTTCCTCGACTGGGAAGACCTTCACATCGGTAATTTCCACGGTGGTGAGCCCCCCGACTGCCGACTCCGTCGCCCAGAATCACCAAAGGCAGCGGCGCGTTGCAAGGCCCTCGCGCTCCCTTGACTTGGGGGGACCGATCGCTATGGTGCCGCCGCTTTTCCCCACACGTTGAAGGAGTCGTGCCATCGCACTCGTACGAGACCAGAGAACAGACCGGCGCATTCGAGCCAAAGAAGTTCGCGTCGTCGGCCCCGCCGGTGAGCAGCTCGGTGTGCTCACCATTGAAGTCGCGCTGGCCAAGGCTCAAGAGTTCGGCCTGAACCTGGTCGAGGTCAATCCTCAGTCGAAGCCCCCGGTCTGTAAGATCATGGACTACGGCCGCTTCAAATATGAGGAAAAGAAGAAGGCCAACGAGACCAAGAAGAAGCAGGTCGTGGTCAAGGTGAAGGAGATCAAGCTCCGGCCCAAGACCGAAGAGCACGACTACGAGACCAAGGTGCGCCACGCCCGCGAGTTCCTCGAAGAGGGCAACAAGGCGAAGATCACCATCATGTTCCGCGGTCGCGAGATCACGCACCGCGAGCTCGGCACGGCGGTGCTCGACGACGTGATCGCCGACACGAAAGACATCGCCATCGTCGAACAGACGCCTCGCCTCGAAGGCAAGCAGATGTTCATGATCATCGGGCCCAACCCGAAGATCGCCCAGCGCGCGCGCGATCTGCAGCGCCAGGCGCTCCAGGCGGCCGAGAAGGAGAAGGCCAAGAACCAGAAAGACGAGCTCCGGAAAGACGAGCACGGCGACGAGAAACACGAGGGTGGCGAGGCCAAGCCCTCGGGTCCTCCAGCGTCGGCCGTTGTGGCGGCCCCGGCGCCCGTCGTCGCCGCCGCGCCCCCCAAGGCGTAACTCACCGGCTGTTGTTGACAGTCAGCACCCGGCGCGATACGTGCGCCGGCCTTTCGCCATTCCTGGCAGGTACTGCGTCATGCCCAAGCTGAAGACCCGAAGCGCTGCGAAGAAGCGTCTCCATGTGAAGAAGAGCGGCAAGGTGAAGCACGCCTTGGCGTACGGAAAGCACCTGATGACGTTCTCGAAGTCGCAAGATCAGAAACGCCGCAACCGCGGCACTGGCCACCTCCGCGACATGGACGCGAAGAAGGTCATCAAAGAGATGTTCCCTTACGGGGCCAACTGAACGACCCTCGGTCGTCTCTGGAGAACGTTCATGCGAGTCAAAAAAGGTTTTAAGGCGCGCCGTCGGCGCAATTCGATTCTGAAGCTGGCCAAGGGTTTCCGCGGCCGCCGCAAGAATTGCTACAAGCGAGCGAATCAGGCCGTCGAGCGCGCGTTGGACTACGCGTCGCGCGATCGTCAGCGCCGCAAGCGCGACTTCCGCTCGCTGTGGATCGTGCGCATCAACGCCGCCGCGCGTCTGGTGGGTCTGAGCTACTCGAAGCTCATCGCCGGTCTGACCAAGGCGAAGGTGGCCATCGATCGCAAGATCTTGGCTGACCTCGCGGTGCACGACCCGGCCGGCTTCGGCGCGGTCGCGGCGCTCGCCAAGGCGTAAGCCACACCGAGTCGCTGGCAGTCGTCGTCACGTGGGCTGCTCCTCCAACGAGGGGCGGCCCTTCGTGCTTTCAGGCGCCGTGCTTCTTCGTCAAGCGACGATGCGCGCCAGCGCCAGCCGAGTCTCCGGCGGCAGCTTGTGCGCGAGCTCGAGGGCTCGGCGCGACAGCAAGCGGTAGATGCTGCCGAGCTCGGCG
>JAEUJT010000335.1 GCA_016793525.1 Archangium sp.
GCGCTCGGTGGTGGTGGCGTACGCGCGGCAGGGCGACGTGCTGGGTGAAATGGCGCTGGTCGACGACGGGCCGCGGTCGGCCTCGGCGCGCGTCACCAACGACGGCAAGGCTCACAAGATCGACGCGCAAGAGTTCCACGCGATGCGGGGCACCTTCGTGCCAGCCGCGTACAAGATCCTCCGCAAGATCTGCCTCGATCTCTGCCTCAAGCTGCGCGCGACGAACGAGCGCATCGTGGCCTCGGGCAAACACCGCATCGAGACTCCGAAGCGCGGCCGCGGTCCTCGCCCCGACGCCGCGACGGTCGAGGCGTTCCCGTCGTTTCGCTCCATGCCCGCGGTGGTGAAGCTCGCGCTCGGGCAGAAGCTCGAGGTGGTGCGCGTCGAGGGCCTGACGCCGATCTTCGCCGAGGGCGAAACCAACGACGGCGCGTACTTCATCGTCGAGGGCGAGGTCACGGTCGGCCGCAACGGAAAGACGCTGGCGAACCTGCCCGCGGGCTCGATGTTCGGCGTGGTGGCCTGTATCGACGACGGCGTGCGCTCGGCCAGCTGCGTCACCACCGGCCCGGCGACCCTGCTGCGCATGTCGGCGCAAGACTTCGATCAGCTCTTCGCCTCGGGGCACCGGTTCGCCTTTCAGATGGTCGATCTGGTGGCGCGCCAGCTCGTGCAGCACCTCCGCGAGGCCAACCAGATGTTGCCTCCGCCGGGGGCCTCCTCGGGGAGCGTGGCCAAGTCGGCTGCCGAGGTCGCTCCGCTGCCGCCCGCCGCCGAGCTCGAGGAGCAGGTCACCCTGGCCGAAGACGACTTCTCTGGCGTGGCGCCCGACGAATTGGCGCTCGAAGACAGCCTCTCACTCGAGCTGGAGCTCGACCTGGGCGAGCTCGACGAGGCCCGGAACGACGGTGCCCGGAACGGGTAGTCCCCAGGCGCACACAGGGTTGATTTGCCGACTGAAAGTCCTTAGTGCTGAGCTTCGAAGTCAGGAGCGCACATGTCCGTCAATATCCAGCTCGAGTGGACGCCGAACCCCAGCACGCTGAAGTACGTGGTCGATCAGCCGTTGCTGCCGCGAGGCGCGATGAACTTCACCACCCGCGACGTGGCGAATGAGAAGTCGCCGCTCGCCGTGCGCCTCTTCGACATCAAAGGCGTCACCGCGGTGATGTTGGGCACCAACTTCGTCACCGTCACCAAGGGTGACGAAGGCGAGTGGGACGACCTGAACGACGGCGTGATGCTGGCGATCGACACGCACCTCACCGGAGGCGAGGCGGTGGTGAAGCCCGAGGCGCTCGAGGCGATGACCGCCGCGGCGGCCCAAGGCGGCACGGCCATGGAGCAGCGCATTCGCGACATTCTCGACGCCGAGATTCGCCCCGCAGTGGCGATGGACGGTGGCGACATCACCCTCGATCGGGTCGAAAACGGCTCGGTGTACCTCCACATGCAGGGCAGCTGTGCCGGGTGCCCCTCGTCGACGGCGACGCTGCGCATGGGCATCGAGACCCGCCTGCGCGAAGCCATTCCTGAAATCGTCGACGTCGTCGCCATCTGACGCGTGGGTGAAGCGCGCCAGCAGGTGAAGGCGGCCCAGCTTCGCGCCGAGCTGCTCCCCGAGCAGTCGATCGAGCTGTTGAAGACGCTCCACCTCCTCACCCGCACGGGTGATTTGAACGCCGATACACGGCGGAAACTGAAGCAGATCAATCACTTGGTTGGGTTGCTGCAGCCCGCGCTCGACGACGTCTGGGCGCGGTTTCCGTCTCCCGTGGTGTGTGACGTGGGGGCGGGGAATTCGTACCTGGGCTTCGTGCTGTACGAGCTGTTCTTCCGCGCGCGGAAGGGTGGCGAGCTGCTCAACGTCGAGTCTCGGCCCGAGCTGGTCGAACGCTCCCGCGAGCGGGCCAAGGCTCTGGGTTTCGATCGCATGCGCTTCGTCGAGGGTCGCATCGCCCAAGCCGAGTATCCGGAGCGCCTGCATCTGGTCACCGCGCTCCACGCCTGCGACACCGCGACCGACGAAGCGCTGGCGGTGGCCATTCGCCGTCAGGCCGATCATGTGGCGGTGGTGCCGTGCTGCCAGGCCGAGGTCGCGCAGCTGCTCAAGCAGGCTCGCCCGAACGTCGACGGCGCGATGCAGGCGCTGTTTTCGCACCCCTGGCATCGGCGGGAATTTGGCTCGCACCTCACCAACGTGGTGCGCGCCCTCGTGCTCGAGGCGAGCGGCTACCAGGTGACGGTGACCGAGCTCGCTGGCTGGGAGCACTCGCTCAAGAACGAGCTGATCCTCGGGCGCCGGGTGCATGGAGAGAACCGCGAAGCGAAGCGGCGGCTCGATGCGCTGCTGACCACCACCGGCGTGCGGCCTGCCCTCGTGCGCATGGTGTGGCCGTTCAACGGAGAGTCTGGCGCCGCCCCGTAGCCGTTTTGTTGCACACCACCCGCTCCAGGAGGGTCACGCCTGCGCATGCGATTCTTCTTCGGATTCGTTCTGGCGGTTGTGACTTCGGCGTGTGGCGGGGCGAACTACGTGTGTGGCCCGTCGACGTGCGAGGGGTGCTGCTCCGGGAATGTCTGTCTCGGGGGCTCGGAAACCGCGGGCTGTGGGTTTGGTGGTCAGACCTGCGCCGTGTGCGCTCCCCAACAGGTGTGCTTGCTGAGCGGGTGCTCCACGATTTCGTCGGGAGGCGGCGGGCCTGGCGGAGGCACTGCGACGGGCGGAGGCACTGCGACGGGCGGAGGTACTGCGACGGGCGGAGGTACTGCGACGGGCGGAGGCGCTGCGACGGGCGGTGGCGCTGCGACGGGCGGTGGCGCTGCGACGGGTGGTGGCACTGCGACGGGCGGAGGGACTGCGACGGGCGGAGGCACGGCGACCGGCGGAGGCACGGCGACGGGTGGCGGGACTGGAGGCGGCGGTGGAAGTGGCACGTGCGATTTTCCGCGCATCGTCGCGAACACCCAGCTCGATCGAAACGTCGATGTGGTGACGGTCTCCGGCGTCGTGACGCTCAACGGCGGGCAGATGCCTGGGAGCCCTTCGAGCCGCGGGTGGCTGCACTTCATCGACACGGTGACGGGAGACGTGACGCTGTTCGCCCTGGGGAACACCGGCGCGGCCACGTATTCATTGCTGCTCTTCAAGGGCACGTACGACGTGGTGCTGGAGACGGGCACGGGCACACTGAATGGCCTCCCGGTGGCAGCGAAGACCCGGCTCGGGACACAGGTCTCCATTCAGTCGACGCAGACGCTGAATTGGAACGTCGACGTGGTGACGGTCTCCGGCGTCGTGACGCTCAACGGAGCGCAGATGCCCGGGAGCCCGTCGAGCCGCGGGTGGCTGCACTTCATCGACACGGTGACGGGAGATGTGACGCTGTTTGCC
>JAEUJT010000371.1 GCA_016793525.1 Archangium sp.
GGGCGAGCGCGCCCCCCCAGAGATCGTTGCCGGTGGGAAATGGGTTCTGGTGCGAAAACGTGCTGGGCCCCGACGAATCACCCACCACGTTCACCTTGGCCGTCGCCGACTGCATGCCGACCCGCGCGGTCACCGTGGCGACGCCAGGAGCTGTCGCCGAGAAGAGCCCTGACGACGACACCGTACCGATGCGCGGCGCCACTGCCGCCCACGTCACCTCGGCGTCGACCGTCTCACCCGTCGGGGCCACCACGCGCGCCGTGAGCTGCGTCATCTCTCCGACTCGAATCGTCACCTCTTCAGGGTCGAGCTCGAGCCGCGCCACGTTCGGTTGCGAGGGGCTGGTGACCCAGAACAACCCGAGCCGCTCCGTGGGCGCCTCGACGAAGCTCGCTTCGCCCAACATGCCCGTCTTCGCGCCCGGGAGCGCCAAGGCCGCATCAGCGCCCGCCTGTCTGCGCATGTCGAAGGTGCCCGGGTCGACCGCGCGAGGAACGCGATCGTCGACCCATGGCAGGTACAGCTTGGCCGGCGTGGCGAAGCGCAAGCTGGTCGGGCTGAGGCGGTACCCAAAGCTGATGCGCTTGCGATCGGCCACCTCGGGAATGCCGGTGTCGACGATGGTGATGGTGATGATCGTCTCGTCCGTGACTGCGCCCTTCGGCACGTCGATCGCAAGCCCTGACCGAACGAACAGGCCACCATTGGGGCCCACCACAATCGGGCCCGTGCCCCCTCCGTCTTCACCCGTATCAATGGTGGGCGGACACGCAGTCAGGCCCAGCAGCAGGAGTCCCCACGCACACACCTTGGTCATGAGACGCCACACACTCCAATCGGCCGGGAAAACGCGCGTGCACCATAACGGCATTCACGAAATGTTTCGCCCCGGTCGCGTGTTGCGGCCTTCACCTGTGGAGGATGCATGCACCTGCAACGCCCAACGCTGACCCTCGCCGCCGCCGCCTGCCTCGTCGCCCTCTCGGCCCAGGCGCAGATCGTCACCCCCAAAGAAGGCACCCTGCCCTCCATCGCGCCGCTCATCGAATCAGTGAAGGGCGCGGTGGTGAACGTCGACGTACAGAAGCCGGGCGGCGACGAGCTGCTCGAGAAGATGCGCCGCCGCGGAGGCACTGGAGGTCGAGGCAACGCCGAGGAGAGCCCCCTCGCCCAGGGCCAAGGCTCCGGGTTCATCATCGACCCCAAGGGCCTCGTGGTGACCAACAACCACGTGGTGGCCGGGGCGCTGCTGATTCGCGTGCGGCTCGATGACGGGCGCACCTTCGAGGCCGACGTGCTCGGGCGTGACCCCCTCACGGACGTGGCGCTGGTGAAGCTGCGCGGCAAGTTCGATCAGCTCCCGGCGGTGCGCCTGGGCGACTCGAGCACCATGCGCGTCGGAGACTGGGTGGTGGCGATCGGCAACCCCTTCGGTCTCTCGTCGAGCGTGTCGACCGGCATCATCTCTGCGATGGATCGGCAGATCGGCGCCAGCCGGTACGATCAGTTCCTCCAGACCGACGCGGCCATCAACCCGGGAAACTCAGGCGGCCCGCTCTTCAACCTGCGCGGCGAGGTGATCGGCATGAACACCGCCATCATCGGCGCCGCCACCGGCATCGGGTTCGCGGTGCCCTCCACGCTGATGAAGTCGCTGCTCCCGCAGCTCGAGAAGACCGGCAACGTCACCCGCGGGTGGCTCGGCGTGGCGATTCAAGACGTGACGCCCACGTTGGGTCGCGCGCTCGGCGTGCCGGTGAGCGACGGCGCGCTCGTCACCGGCGTGAACGACGGCTCCCCGGCGCAGAAAGGCGGCTTGAAAGACGAAGACGTGATCGTGGCCATCGATGGCGAGAAGGTCGGCTCGGCGAACGCGCTCACCCGCGTGGTGGCGATGAAACGGCCAGACAGCGTGGTGACGTTGAGCATGTTGCGCCAGGGCAAACCGACCGACGCGAAGGTCCGCATCGGCCTGCGGCCCGATCTCGAGGGCATCGGCAACGACCTCGAGAAGAAGAGCGAAGGCGGCGGAGAGGCGAAGCACCGCGTCGGCCTCTCATTTCAAGACATCGACCCGCGTTTCTCAGAAGCCGCCGGAGTGCCCACCCAAGGCGCGCTGGTGGTCGAGGTCGCACCAGGGAGCCCCGCCGATCAAGGCGGCCTCCGCCGCGGCATGGTGGTCGTCGAGGTCAACCGCAAGGCCGTGCGCAACCGCGACGAGCTGATCGCCATGTTGAAGGAGCTGAAGTCGGGCAACACGGCGCTCCTCCGCGTCGCTGTTCCCGGTGGAGGCACCGGCCGCACCCTGCTCGCGATCGAGCTGCCGTAACGCCTCGTGAGGGCGCGACATATGGTCATGCAACGTAGTGTCACGCTTGCTCACGGCAACTGACGCATGGTAACGAGCGAACGCTCCAAGGCCCGATTTTCAGGCCTTTGCGCGACTTCCGAGGGCTCGAACCACCCATGCGAATCAAGCGACTCGACATCACCGGCTTCAAGTCTTTCATGGAGCGAACGGTCTTCAGCTTCGATGAAGGCATCACCGCCGTCGTCGGCCCCAACGGCTGTGGCAAGTCCAACGTCGTCGACGCCATTCGCTGGTCGATGGGCGAGCAGAGCGCGAAGAACCTGCGCGGCCGAGGCATGGAAGACGTCATCTTCAACGGCTCCGAGACGCACTCGCCGTTGTCCATGGCCGAAGTCACCCTGACCTTCGCGGTCGACCCGAGTGACGTGTTGCCCGAGACGCTCGCCGGCCTGCCCGAGGTCTCCGTCACCCGGCGGCTCTTCCGCTCCGGTGAGTCGGAGTACCAGATCAACAAGACCACCTGCCGCTTGCTCGACGTGACCGAGCTGTTCCTCGGCACCGGCGTCGGCACGCGCGCGTATTCGATCATCGAGCAGGGCCGCGTCGGGCAGATCGTCTCGTCGCGCCCCGAAGATCGCCGCAGCTTCATCGAAGAGGCCGCCGGGGTGACCAAATACAAGGCGCGCCGCAAGGCCGCCGAGCGGAAGATGGAGTACACGCAGCAGAACCTGTTGCGCGTGACCGACATCGTCACCGAGCTCGAGAAGCGGCTCGACTCGCTCGAGCGCCAGGCCAAGAAGGCAGAGAAGTACAAGCGGCTCCGCGGCGAGATGCGCGACATCGAGCTGCACCACTCCGCGCACCGCTCGCTCGAGCTCACCGCCCAGAAGCGGCAGATCGACGCCGAGCTGAGCACCGTGGGCGATGACGAGAAGCAGCGCATCGAGGCGGTGCGCACCCGCGAGGCCGACATCACCGCTCGCCGCGAGGCCCACGAGGCCGAGACCGCCGCGCTGGAGGCCGCCTCCGCCGAGGTGTACGCGCTCGAGAACCACGTGCAGCTCGACGCGCAGAACCTCGGGCACTGGCGCACCGATGTGGCGTCCACCTCCGCTCGTGTCGAGCAGGCCACCGCCGACATCGCCGAGCTGGTCGAGCGCAAGCACACCTTGGAGACAGAAAACGCCTCGGCGCAGGCCGATCTCCAACGCCTCGGCGTGGCCTCGCGCGAAGACGAAGTGCTGCTCGCGGTTCGAGAAGAAGAGCTGCGCCGAAACGCCGAGTTGCTGGCCTCCGTCACCCAACGCCTTGAGTTCGAGCGCGGTGAGTTGGTCGAGCTGGCCACCCGCGCCGCGACGCACCAGAACACCCTCCAGAACCACGAGCAGCGGCAGACCGACCTGCGTGAGCGCATCGCCAAGCTCGACGACACGCTGGCCGCCCTTCGCGGTGAAGAACGCTCGCTGGAGGCCGCTCGGAAAGAAGTGCTGCAGCGCCTCGACGCGAGCCGGCAGATGGGCCTCGAGCTTGCCGCCCGCCGCGGAGAAGAAGAAGCGAGCCTCACCCACGTGCGCGAGTCGTTCGCCGAAAACGAGGTGCTGGTCATCGCCCTCCGCGAAGAGCTGGCCGACAAGCGCAGCCGCCTGTCGTCGCTCGAGGAAATTCAGCGCAACTACGAAGGCTTCGATCGCGGTGTGCGCGCGGTCATGGCCAAGGTCGGCGCCGAAGCTGCACAGGCCGGCGTGTTCGGGTTGGTGGCCGACGTCATCACCTCCCCCGCCCACTGCGAGAAGGCCATCGAGGCTGCGCTCGGGGAGCGGCTGCAGCACGTGATCGTCGAGAGCCCTGAGCGCGGGTACGAGCTGATCGAGCACCTCAAGTCGCTCGCCGAAGGCCGCTCCACGTTCATCTCGGTGCCGACGGAGTCGAGCACTCCGCTCGCCCCGCTCGAGGGCGTGGGCATCGCCGGTATGGCGCTTGGGTTGATCCAGGTGCGCAACGACGCGCTCAAGCCGGTGATCGACTCCATGCTCTCCGGCGTGGTGGTGGTGAACGATCTCGACGCCGCCAAGCGCTGGTTCTCGCAGCACCCCTCGTACACGTTCGTCACCTTCGAAGGCGACGTGGTGCGGCCCGGCTCGGTTCTCACCGGCGGCGTGATGGAGGGGCCCGCCGTCGGCGCGCTCCAGAAGAAGCGGGAGATCGCCGAAGTCCAAGGCGACATCGCCCGGTTGGAGGCCCGCTACAACGAGCTGATCACCCGGCACTACGAGCTCCAGAAGAACATGGGCCACGCGGAGTCGGTGCTGAAGGGCTTAGAGAAAAACCGGCACCAAGAAGAGCTCAGCCTCGCCAGCCACGAGAAAGATCTGCACCAGGCGGGCTCCGAGCTGTCTCGCCTACGGGAGCGCATCGCCGGCACCGACGCCGAGCGCGGGCAGCTCGTCTCTACCGAGCAGCTGCTGACCAACGAGCTCGAGACCGCGCGCGGCGAGGCGATGCACAGTCACACCGACCGCGAGGCGCGAGACGAGCGGGTGCGCCTGCTCACGTCGGAGGCCGAGTCACTGCGCGCCGCCGCCGAAGCGCTCTCTACCGAGGCCATCGCCCTCAAGGTGAAGGTCGCCTCGGGCAGCGAGCGCGGCACTGCAGCGCGCGACCGGGCCGATCAGCTCTCCGCGCAGCTCGCCGAGCTGGAAGAGCGCCTCGGCCGACTCGCTGCCACCCGCGACGAAGGCCAGGCCCGCGTGCACGAGCTCGAGGGCCGGCTCGCCGAGACCTCCACCGGCCGCGAGGCGCGCGAAGCCCAGCTGCTCGAGGTGAAGGGCGCGTTGGACGCGAGAAAAGCGGCGCACGCGCAAGCCTCTGCCGAGGTTCGCCAAGCC
>JAEUJT010000384.1 GCA_016793525.1 Archangium sp.
CCAACTCCTCCACCGCGCTGGCCCGCGCCACCTACAACCCGCTGGCGCAAGACGTGGCGTGGTTCCTCGACCCGTCGACACAGGGCACCAAGACGGTGTCGGCTGAATTCCGCGACGCGGCGGGCAACACGGCCTCGGTGCTGACGGCGTCGACCATCTACGACACGGTTGCTCCGTCGCCGGTGACGCTGGCCATCGTGGGCGGCCTCACCACCACCAACGACGCGGGCGTGCCGCTGAGCCTCTCCGCGGTCGACACGAATGGCCTCTCGGCCACCGCTGGCCTGACGCTGTCAGAAGACCTCTCGTTCCAGGGCGCGGTGGTGGGGCCCTCGGCGATGCCGGGGAGCGGACTCGTCACCTTCCCCCTCCCGCCCGGAGACGGCGTGCGCCGCATCTACGCGCGCTTCCGCGACATCGCCGGCAACGACGCCACCGCCTCAGTCACCGTGACGTTGGACACGGTGGCCCCCACCGGCAGCATCGAGGCCTTCGGCGTCTTGGCCGACGGCACCCCGTCCACCACCCGCAGCTCGAGCACCGGCATCACGGTGAACGTCACGGCCACTGGAGCCACTGGCTACCTGCTGGGCTACGACTCGCTGTCCACGTGCCCCACGGCGGCGGCCTCGTACGCGGCGGTGCCGGTCGTCACCACCGGCCTCGCCGCCACCCTCACCTCCACCCCCGGCACGCGGCTGGTGAAGCTGTGCCTGCGCGACGCGGCGGGGAACCTCGCGGGGCCCTTCACCGATTCGTTGGTGTTGGACGGCACGGCGCCCACCGGCTGCACGCTGGCGCTGAGCGGCACCATGGCCGATGGCCTCACCGCGGCGCCCGCTGGCCAGACGGCGCGCTCGCAAGTCACCGCGACGGTGGCGAGCTGCTCGAGCGACGTGGCCGAATACGTCATCGCCGGAGGCACCGTGGCCTGCTCCCCCACCATGGTGGCGAACTGGGTGCCCTTCTCGGGCCCGTCGACGGCGCAGGCGTTTCTCCTCACCGGCGGCGAGGGCACCAACACCGTGTCGGGCTGTTACCGCGACGCGTCGCGCAACGTGGCCTCGTTGTCGGCGGCGACCATCTCGCTCGACACCACCCCGCCCTCCGCCTTGGGCATCACGCTCAACGGCGGCGCGGCGTTTCTTGGGCAGGCGCAGCTCGTGTCGGGTCAGCCCACCGTCACCATCGCTGGCTCCGCGGTGGGGGCGACGCAGTGGGCCTTCGCCGAGAGCAACCCGACGACGTACGCGTCGTACACGGGGGCCTCGGGCTCCCTCACCTTGGGCGGCGCTGGTCTGCGCACGGTGTACGCGCGCTTCCGCGATGACTTGGGCAACCTCTCGAGCGTGGTGAGCGCGACCATCACGGTCGACACCACGCCGCCCTCGACCGCCGGAGCGGCTTTCCGCATCGATACGCCCGACGGCGGCGCCTACGTGAGCTCGAACTCGGTCACGCTGCTGATGACGCCGCCGAGCGACGCCACCCAGCAGCAGGTGGTCGAGCGGAGTGCGGCAGGTGCCTGCGCCGTGGGCGACTACGCGTCGGCGGTCACCACGCCGGTCGCGACGAGTGCGGTGTTCCTCCTCTCGTCGTCGCCGGGAGCGAAGCGGGTCTGCATTCGCTGGTTCGATGCCGCGAGCAACCCGTCGGCCTCGCTGGTCGACACCAAAACGTTGGACACGGCGGCGCCGAGCCAGCCTTTCATTCTCGCGAGCGACCGGGTGTTCAACCCGAACACCACGGGCGAGGCCTCGGGGAGTTGGATCTCCATCGTCAACACGGTCGACCCGCAGCACTTCGACTGGCAAGTGCTGGGCGGCCAAGCCAACCAGTGGACCTCGACGCCCGCCGCGGCGCCGAGTGGGAGCACACCTGGCTGCACCGCGGGCCTGTGCTTGCGGGCGCTGCTCTCCACGAGTGCCTCGGCCGAGGCGGGTACGCAGAACACCATTCGGCTGCGCGAGGTCGACGCGGCGGGCAACGCGAGCGCGGAGGCGAGCATCGTGTTGACCACCGACATCGTGCCACCTCGGCCGGTGGCGCTGAGCAGCTTCTGGGTCGACAACCGCTCCACGAGCGCGGTGGTGCGCTGGCAGCCTCGAGACGGCGGCTCGCCCGACACCGTGGGGCACTACATCTATTACAGCGCCGCGCCGGGGTACCCGGGAGACGGCGGCACCGCGCCGCCGCTCGACTACATCGGCATCAACGCGTCGGAGGGCCCCTCGCCGATTCTGGTGGGCAACACGAACTCGGCGACGCTCTCGAGCCTGGCGAACGGCGGCCTCACCTACGTCACGGTGCGCCCGGTCGACCGCGCGGGCAACCTGGGCGCCTCGGCGCAGTCGACGCCCGAGGTGGTGCTGCAGCCCAACGAGGTCTCCCCGACGCACATCGGTACGCTGAGCCTGGGCATCACGCTGGGGCCCGGCCTCGACGCCGGCGTTCTCACCGGCTCTCCGTACGCCACGTCGGTCGAGGTCATCGGCGAGACGGCGTACGTCTACGGCGGCTGGTGGACTGGCTACTCGAGCATCACCCCCGTCGCGCTGGGGGGCATCGTCAGCCCGTCGCAGGGCGGCGCTGTCGGCACGGGCACGCTGCCCACGGTGCTGACGACGGTGTACTCGGCCGATGGGCAGACCTTCTCGGGCCGGCCAGGCGCGATGGTGGCTGAGCCGCCGTACCTCTTCACCGCCGCGGGCAATTTCTTTCGGGTGTGGAGCATCGCCAAGTCGCCGGTGCCGGAGCTCGTCACCTCCATCGACCTGAGCGCGTACCTGACCGGTCCGCTCCACTTGAACGCGCTCGACGTGCGTGGGCCCATTGCGTTCGCCATCGGGTTCAACAGCAACGAGATTCTCTTCCACCTCGATTTGGCTCAGCTGTACGACAACGACGCGAGCACCAACTCCATCGTGGTGCGCTCGGCG
>JAEUJT010000417.1 GCA_016793525.1 Archangium sp.
TTTCGGCTGGCGCAGGCCCGGCTCGTGCCGGCGCGGTTGACGATCTGCATGCGCTGGCTCGGGTTGGCGTCGCGCACCCTCGATCTCTGCAGCGCCTATGTCACCAGCCGCGTCAGCTTCGGGAAAGAGCTCGCCCGACACCAGGCCATTCAGCTCTTCATCTCAAAGGCAGCCATCGATATTCACGCCGGCAATGTGATGACATTGCACTGCGCCCAGATGCTCGAGCAAGGCCTGGCCCGCGAAGCGAAGCCGTATTCGTCGATGTGCAAGGTGCACGTCGCGCAAACGCTCTGCCAAGTGCTCGACGACGCGATTCAGATGCACGGCGGGCTGGGGTACTCCGACGATCTGCCGTTCGCTTCGTGGTACCGCTCCGCGCGGGCCGCCCGCATCGCCGATGGACCCGACGAGGTACACCACGCCACCATCGCCCGCGACTGGCTGCTGGGCCGGGTCGACGTGCTCGTCTAACGCCCGGGGTTGATCAGCTGTCAGCGGGGTCAGCGGGGCACTGACAAATTGTCAGTGGACCCACTCGAAAATGACCGAATTCCCCAGTCATTTCGAGCATCTGAGTGGCATCCGGCTTGCTGTAGGACAGCCCCGTGGAGTTCCTCTTCAAGCGTCACTTCTGGCTGGTGCACCTGGCCTTCATCTTCGCCGTCGCCTTTTTCGTGGCGAAGACGGCGAACGCGTTCCTCGAGGGCGCCCTGCTGCCGTTGCCCACCGGCCAGGGCCGCGCCTCGACCAAACCGGTGGTGGCCGAGACCCTCGCCGCGCTCAGCGCCGAGCGCCTGGCCAAGCTGACGGGCATTCCCCTGCCGAAGCCCGAGCCCGAGGTGAAGGAGCCGCAGGCGCAGGTGATGGACATGACGTCGGCGCCGGTGAAGAGCGGCATGCGCGTCAAGCTGTTGGGCACGCTGGTGGCCGAAGACAACCCGCAGTGGTCAATCGCTTCCATTCAAGACGTGGTGACGTTGAAGACCAGCACATACATGGTCGACGACCTGATCCAGAACGCGCGCGTGCTTGAAATCGAGCGCAGCCGGGTCATCATTCTCAACGGCAACCGTCGCGAGTTCATCGACGGCACCCCAGGCGACGGCAACTCGGTGGCCGCCATCGCCCCCGCCCCCGTCGTGGCAGCGGCCCCCGTGAAGCCCGGTGGCGATGCGCCCCCCTCGACGGTGCTCGGCGCCGGCGTGAAGCAGCTGTCTGAAAACGACTACGAAATTCCGCGCGATGAGATCAACAAGACGCTGTCGAACCTGAACGACGTGGCGATGCAGGCGCGCATCGTGCCGGCCTTCAAAGACGGCGTGGCGCAGGGCTTCAAGCTGTTCTCGATTCGGCCTGATTCGATTTACACGAAAATCGGCATTCAGAACGGCGACGTCATCAAGCGCATCAACGGGTACGAGATGAACAGCCCAGAGAAGGCGCTCGAAATCTATTCCAAACTCAAAGAGGCGGGTCGCATCGACATCGAGGTCGATCGCAACGGCGCCTCCGTTCGCAAAACGTACACCGTTCGCTGAACCCCATACCTTCCATGACACGTCTTCGACTCGTCACGCTGTTCGCCTGGGCCATCGCAGGCGTCTCTCTCGCGCAGCCGGCCGCTCCCCCGAAGCCGCCGCCGCCAGGTGCCCCCGCCGCTGGGGCCGGCACCATCGCGCCGAAGAAGCCGTCGTGCGACGAGGCGCGCCGCAACGGCAAATACGAGATCTATTTCGACAAGGTCGAGATCGAGAAGCTCGTGCAGACCGTGTCTGACGTGACGTGTAAGACGTTTGTTCTGCCCGAGAACATTCGCGGCAAGATCTCCATCATCGGCCCCGAAAACGGCAAGGTGCGGGTCGACTCAGAGCAGTTCTACGCGGCATTTCTGGCGGCGCTCGACTCGAACAGCCTGGCTGTTTACCCCCACGGCCGCTTCCTCAAGATCGTCGACAAGCAGCGCGCGAAGCAGTTCCCCATTCCCACGCTCACCGACCCGAACGAGGCCTACACCACCAACGAGCAGATGGTGACCCGGCTGTTCAAGATCAAGAGCGTGGAGATCGAGCAGCTCCGCGGCGTGCTGCAGCAGCTCGTCTCGCCGTCGGGTGACACCATTCCGTTCCAGCCCGACACCATCATCATCAACGATCTCGGCTCGAACATGCACCGCCTCGAGCGCATCATCGAGCAGCTCGATACACGGGCCGGCGGCGACGAGATGCGGGTGCTGCAGATCTCCTACGCCACCGCGCAAGACATCGCCGACAAGATCACCAAACTCTTCGAGTCGAAGGCCAACAAGCCTGGGCAACGGCCCGGCGTGGTGGTGCCCCCGCCCACGCAGCCTGGCGCCGCCGCTCGCCCCGACCCGGGCTCAACCGGCCCAGCGACGCTGACCCAGCTCATTCCCGACGAACGCACCAACAAGCTGCTCGTCATCGCCAGCCCCGCCGCCATGGAACGCATCATGGGCCTGGTGCGCGAGATCGACATTCCCATCTCCGGCGAAGGCCGCATCAATGTGTATTATTTGGAGAACGCCAGCGCCGAAGACGTGGCGTCGACGCTCCAGACGTTGGCCCAGGGCACCGCGAACCGGCCGAAGACGGGCGCTCCGGCACCGCCTCCCGGAGGCGCACGTGGCCCT
>JAEUJT010000473.1 GCA_016793525.1 Archangium sp.
TGGTGGCCACAGCCGGGGCAACGAGACGCGACGTACCTGCACCAGTTCGACATCTCCCACCCCGACGGCGCGGTGTACGCGGGCTCGGGCGTCGTCGACGGCTCCATCGTCGACCAGTTCTCGATGGACGAGTGGAACGGCCACTTCCGCGTGGCGACCACGGTTCAGAGCCGCGTGCCCGACACCCAGAACCCGCAGAACACCTGGGGCCGCATCGAGACCACGAACCGCGTGTCGGTGCTGCGCAACGTGAACGGCTCGCTCGATGTGGTTGGCCAGTCGGCCGAGCTCGCGCCCGGTGAGCGCATCATGTCGAGCCGCTTCATCGAGGGGAAAGGCTTCGTGGTGACGTTCCGCCAGGTCGACCCGCTCTTCACCTTCGACCTCACCGACCCCACCAACGTGCGAAAGCTGGGCGAGCTGAAGATTCCCGGCTTCTCCACCTACCTGCACCCCATCGACGCCGACCACCTGCTCACCATCGGCACCTACGTGCCGGAGCCGGTGAACGGGCAGCCGCAAGACTGGCGCGCGCGGGCGCTGCAGCTCGCCATCTTCGACGTGTCAGACATGGCGAACCCGCGGCAGACCTTCACCCAGCTGGTGGGCACCGCGTACGGCTGGAGCGAGGCGCAGCACGAGCACAAGGCCTTCAACTACTTCCCGGCGAAGAAGCTGCTCGCGATTCCCTTCGCCAGCTGGGAGTCAGACTGGTCGTCGGGCTCGAGCTACTGGAGCAGCTTCACCTCGGACCTGCGCGTCTTCGGCGTCGACGCGACCACCGGCTTCACGCCGCGCGGCGCGGTCTCGATGCGCGACCTGTACCAGGTACACAACTACGGCAACTGGTCGTACTACTGGACTCCTGCTGTGCGCCGCTCGGTGATGGCCGACGACTATGTCTACGCCATCAGCGACGCGGGCCTGCGCGTGGCGCACATCAGCAACCTCTCTGCGCCGCTCGCGACCGCGCAGCTCGAGCGCTACATCGGCCGCTGAGCTTCACTCCCGGGTGCTGCACGGCGCGGAGGTCCCATCGAGGTCGGTGGGGCCTCCGTGCTGTTTTTGCAGTTCTTAGCTGGGGACAACGGCGAGCTGCTTCTGGCCCATGGCGTCGTACTTCGCGGCGAGCGCGGCCTGCTCTTCGGGTGACGCGCCCGCATCACCGGCCAGCGCGACAAGCTCTTCGTTCTTCTTTTCGATGCGCGCCTCGGCCTGCTCCGGCGTCTCCGGGTCTTTCGGGGGCGGCGGGCCCTCTTGCACGGAGTACATGAGCTGCGCGGTGTCGATGGCGTCGAGCCGAGAGCGCGGCACGAGCCCCAGGTCGACCTGCTTCTTCACCCGGGTGTATTCGGCGTCGAGCTCGTCGTTGGTCATGCCGTCGAAATCGCGGGTGGCCAGCACGTCGGCATGTCGCAGCCGCAGCTCCTCGCGCACCGCCGGGTCGGTCTCGGCGTGGTACTGCGCCTTGAGCTGCTGGGCGATGGCCGGGTCGTAGACGAACACCGGGGTGATGCCGTCGCTCGGCGGCGGCAGGTCTTCGTGCGCCGCGGCTTCGTATTCGGCCTCGTGTTCGGGGGGCTCCATCGCGTGGTCGAGCGCGTTTTCGACAACCCGGGCGGTGATCTTCTCGATCTTCGACGAGGCGAGCATCAACCCGAGCCCCAGCTTCAGCTTGCCGCCGAGCATCGCGTTGACCGACAGCTTCTCCATCATGTCGCCCATCACCGCGCCGGCCATCTCGCTGACCTTCATCACGATGATGCCCTTGGCGAGGCCCTCGATGCCTTCTTCCTTCGTCTTCTTCGCCAACGTGTAGACCTTGGCGACGTCGATGTTCAGGTTCTTCAGGCGCGGGTCCTTCGCGTTCTCGAGCAGCTTGTCGAGCTTCTTGTCGGCGAACTCCAACGCCGTATCGAGGGCCATGTCTTTGGCGAACTGCTCTGGGCCTTTCTTCTTCAGGTCGGCCGCCATGCCGACCAACGGCGCCACCTTCAGGGCCGTCTTCATCAGCTTCCCGCTCGGCATGCCCGGCGTGCCGGCCGCTGACTCGGAGGTTTCATCAGCAGGCTCGAGCGCCTCGGGGTCGACCTCTTTGACCTCTTCTTTCAATGGCGTGCCGAGCGCAGTGGGCACGGAGTTGGGGCCCCACTGCGAGCCGTCGAGGCCGAGGAGCGTGAGGGTGCAGTTCCCCCGGCTCAGCTTGTCGACGTAGATGACGCCGTCAGACACCTTGCCCTTGATGGGGTTGGCGCCGGGCGGGGTGAGCTCGTATTCGCCTTTCCACGGGTTGCCCTCTTCGTCTTCGACCTTGATCTCGATGTCGCTGAGCTCTTCGGCGGGGGCGTCGTCTTCGACGGGCGCTTCTTCGGCCCGGGGCCCCCACCCAAACGAGTGTTCGATCTCGTTCCACCGAACCTGGACCTGACCGCTGAGCAACCACTCGCGCAGCGCCTCGCGGGCATCTCGCAGCTCGGCTGGGGCGAGCGCCACGTCTTGGGCCACCAAGGCCAAAGCCTCGTTCGCGCCGTCGTCGTCGAGCTCGTTCACCACCTCGTCGAGGTCTTCGGCCGAGAGATGCCGCGGCGCCTGCTCGCTCGTGAAGGCCTCGGGCACCATCACGTCGTCGCCGGTGCGAAAGAAGATGAAGCGACGGGTGCTGAAACGGTTCCAGACGGTGATGGGGATCATGTGCCGTACGCCTTGATCAGCGCCTTCTCTGTGTCTGCGTCGAACTCGCCGGTCTGCGGCAGGCCCATGGTGAGCTGAAAGGTCTCGAGCGCCACCTTGAGCTGGTCGTCCCACTCGCCGGTGACCTCGACCTCGTACCCGAGGTTGGCGAGGCGGGTCTGCACGGCCGACGCGTCGTCGTCGTCGATGTCGGTGACCGGGTTGAGCGCGCCGAGGTTGAGCTCCCACTCCAGCCCGTCACACGACAGCTTCACCGCTTCGTGATGCACCGGCAGCGCCTCGTCGATTTCACCGTCGGCGGTGGTCGTGCCGTCGACCACCAGATCGCCCGCCTCGAGGTGAAACGGCTTGTCGGCGAGCGGCTTGCCGTCGCTCCCCTTGAGCACCAACCGCAGGTGCCGCTTCGGGCTGCGCACGACGATGGTGTGCGTCTTGCCGGTGGCGAGGTCGACCGAC
Source organism: Archangium sp. (assembly GCA_016793525.1). Next base: position 3,148 of record JAEUJT010000473.1, read on the forward strand.
TTCGTCTTCAGGTCGGGAATGGAGATCTCATCACCCGGGTACAGCAGGTCGGGGTTCGGGCGCTTCTTGCGCAGCTCTTGGTTCGCCGGGTCGTTGTAGACGACCGTGTAATCGGGGAACCCGTAGCTCGCGGCGATGAGCGACAGGCACTCGCCCTGCTTCACGACGTGCGTTTGCGGCATAGCGACTCCTCGAGAGACAGAACGCTAGCAGAAAGCCGGTTCCGCGCGTGCGCCGGAGCGCTACAGTCGCCAGCGGAGGACGCACCCCATGGCCCCCAAAACAGCCGATGTGTCGGGCGGAGAGACAAACACCCTCTCCGCTGATCAACTCCCGACCATCGAGTTCATGGACTTCGACCATTTCGCCAAGGCGCGCGACCTGACGAAGTCGATGCCTGAGGCGCTCAAGGCCAAATACGTGCTGCCACCGCTCGGCTACGCGGGCCTGTTCGATGTGCCGCTGCACCACACCGACACCGTCTTCCACTCGCTGGTGCGCCACCTGCAGACCATCAAGACCTACCTCAACACCGCGCTGGCCAAGAAAGACGCCAAGCTGCGCGTGACCGACCCGCAGCTGCTGACGAACATTCTGGCCGAAGGCACGATTCTCTATCTGCGCGGGCTGATGTGCGACAAAGACATGGTCCACTTCTTCACGGCGTCGGGGGTGAGCGCGTACGTGTTGAAGAAGGGAGACGACAACAAGGTCAGCGAGCTGCTGCCAACCTGGTACAAATATAGCCCGGGCATGGGCGAATTTCAGTCTGCCCTGATGGCCAACGCCGCGTATTTCACGTCGATGCTCACGAGCGTGCGAAACACGGTGACGCCGGGCAAGTGGGCCGCGCTCCCGCCCGAGGGCCAGTTCTTCTGGTGGACCGTTGAATACAATTCAAAACCGGCGGTCGTCGCGAACCGCATTCGCAGGCATGGCCTCGACGCGTACACCCGCGGCTGGGCGGCGGAGTACACCAACGAAGAGCTCGTGCAGACCGACCAGAAGCCCGACCCCGCCAAGTTCAAGAAGCACGTCTTCTACAATGCCAGTTGGCGCACGGCGACCTTCGAGCTGCTCAACGCGGTCGCGCAGCTCGACCCCAACCCAGACCACGCCAAGCCAGAAGACAAACACGTTCTGGCGATGAAGAAGCTGCCCATCACCGAGGCGCTCGAGCTCGAGTCAAAACTATACAGTGAAATGAAGCAGAAAGACGAGCAAACCGCGCGGGCGGTGATGTACATGTTTCGAAGGCTCTCCAATGCGTGGGCGGCGTTTACGAAGAAGCGAGAGGGGAACCAGAACTACGCCAACAGCACCAAGGCCGCGTTCGACAAGGCCAAGCCGCTGGCCGACAAGCTGTCCTCGCACAACATGGAGGCGCGGGCGCACCTTGCGAAGCTCGCCGGTCCGAGAGGCGCGAAGCTCGCTCCACAGGCTCAGAAGATCCAAGCCGCGTACGCGCTGCTCAACGCGCAAGAAGGCGTGTCTCCGACCCACGGCCGGTCTCCGGCGCCCGTCGAGATCATGACCGAGGTCGAGTTCGAGCGGGAGTGGAAGACGCTCAACGCCATCGGCGCGCCGAGAATGCAGGCGGTGGCCAACACCGACGGCTACCGCGCGCTCAAGGAGCCCTTCGGCAAGGCCATTGACGACAAGGTGAAGGCGGCGGCGCTGGCCGCTGCCGCTGCTGCCGCCGAGGCCGACGACGAAGACGCGATGTTGGCGAAAGACTCCACCGTCGACCGCGACAAGAACAACTGACGGCTACATGTCGAAGTTGTCGACGCAGGTCGCGAAGACGGGCGCCGAGACGAGCTCGCCGGCGAAGCGCGGCTGGCTGTGCTTGTCGAGCAGCGACAGCACCACCGAGCCCCACAGCTCGTACGGGCCGGCCTCGAGCTTGAGCTGCTTGTAGAAGATGAACGTGACGCCGTCTGTCGGCTTCAGGCCCAGCCCAGCCTCGGCGACGGTGGCGGCGAGCGGGTCGGTCTGGCTGTCTGAGTTGGCGACCGGGGTCACCTTGGTCAGCTCTTTGCGGCTCAGCGAGCTCACGTCGGTGCGCGCGGTGGTGCCGGTGGCGACGTCGCGGCGGCGGAAAAACACCGAGAAGTCGACCTGGTCTTGCTGCCAGCGCTCCTTCTGGGGCACCCAGAAGCGCTCCGTGCCGATGTTGGTCAGCGTCAGGCCGATGAAGGTGGGTACGCGCTCTGTGAGGTCTTGCGGCTGCTCGAAGGTGAGGCGGGCGGCGAGCTGCGGGTGTTTGCGCGCCTGCTCGACGAGCTGCATCGCCAGCGTCTCCGCTTCAGAGAACATCGCGTCGTTGGTCTTGCGCGCCGAGCGCACGATGGGCCCGGCAGTGCCGTGGGTGATGGTGAAGCGCCGCACCACGTCGCCGAGCTCGGCCGGGGCCGCGTCGAACTCCCCGAGAAACGAGCGGCTCGTCACCAGCGAGAGGAACCGCGCGAGCTGCGCGTTGCTCAACGTCGTGGAATACAGCCCGATGCCTTGAGTGCGGTCGTCGTCGTTGGTGTGAACGCGCAGCTCCACCAGGCCGGAGTCGTTCACCACCAACACCGTGGGGAAGTTCTCGGCCGCCGCGTTGGTGAAATATTCGATGCGGTAGAGCATGCGGATCCGCCACGGAGTGTATGTGAGAAATGGCCGTCGTCGTTTGCTTTCGACGCGCCACGCACTACAAGCCGCCCGTTTGTGAGCACCCGCGACCGGCGAGATTTCGCATGCATCGCCGCCGCGCTGCTGGCGTGGGCGCTGCTCGTCGCGCCGCTCATTCACCAGCTTGGGCACGCGCACGTTCACGCGCACGCGGCGCCCGCCTTGGAGCACCACCAGGTCGCGCTGCAGACGCCCGTGGCGCCGCCGGAGATCCACCTCGTGCTGGTAGCGATGGCTGCCGAGCCCTCGGCGACACCGCACGAACCCGAGCTCTCGTGGATCCGCCGCGCCGAGCAGCCGCAAGGCCCCTAGCCCCTCGCGTCGGATCCGAAGCGAAGCGGTTCTCTTTTCTGGCGGCGTGCACCCGCACCCGCAGAGCGCGTTGCCCATGCCCTCGTTGTCCTCCATCCCGCGCGCCGCGCTGGCGCTCGTCTGCGCCGTGGGCACCGCTGCGCGCGCGCACGACGAAGGCGTGTCGGAAGTCGATTCCGACAAAGGCGTGTCTGCGCATGCGACCGGCACCTCAGCCCGCGCCCATCTCGACGGAGGCGCCTCTGCGCTTTCGTCCGTCGCCGACGGAAGACACCCCGCGCGCGTGTACGAAGTCGGTTCCGACACAGGCGTGTCTGCGCCTGCGACCGGCACTTCAGCTCGCGCGCAGCTCGACGGAGGTCTCCGCGAACCTGCGATGGGCGACAGAGGGAATCGCCCGGCGAGCGCGCCTGACGAGCTCGCGCCGAAGCTCCGGGGCGGCGACGCGGCACTGCACGGTGGACAACCAGGCCGCGAAGCCGACGAAGAGACCGCTCAGGTCGTCGCACAGAACCGCCCTGCACGCGCACCCCCAGACAGCGCCGACGACGGAGGCACCTCGGAGTCT
>JAEUJT010000479.1 GCA_016793525.1 Archangium sp.
CCACCGGCGTGTGCGAGGTGCGACACGCGTTGAACAGCCGCTCCATGGCGTCGTGCTCGAGGGGCGGCGTGCAGCAGCCGCGCAGCAGGTCGGTGAGCCGCTTTTGCAGCCCCTGCGCCGCGGCCCAGCAGACGCGCCCGCGCTCCAGCAACACCACGCCCGACATCTTGTGCACCGCGCCGAACACCAGCGCGCCGGTGGCCTCCGCGGGCAGCACCTCGAGCGTCGAGAGCACGCGCAGCACGCTGTCGGGCCCACAAGCCGGGGGGAGCGCGCTCATAAAACGATGTCCCGCTCCACGTCAGACAGGAGGTAGCGGGCCATGGCGAGGTTGGCCTTGGCGCGATCGAGCTTGAGGAAGAAGAAGTACGACGGCTGGCGCCGGCAGAGCCGCAGCAGGTGGTATTCGCGCCCGAGCGAGATGACGATGTCTTCCAGCTCGTCGTCGAGCTCGAGCCGAGAGATGGTCTGCTGCTTCGCCATCACCAGGTCGGCGTGGCCCGAGATCGCGACCGCCACGTCTCGCCCAGGCGGGTGGTCGACCGCCGCCACGCAGGTGTTCGATTCGAGGTCGAAGAGCGCTGCGCCGAGAAAGCCGTCGGCCAACTCGAGCTTGGTGAGGTTGTCGCGCACGTTGCTCGTCGACGGCGCGAAGCCCTTCTCGACGATGGTGGCCTCGGCGTCGAGCCCGTCGAGCAGCGCGTCGTCGATGGAGACGTCGTCGGCGGAAGCGGAGGGGGCGATGCCCGCGTCGCGCTCGTCGCGCAGGCGGTAGGCCTCGAGCAGCAGCTCAGACAGCCCGAGGTGAATCGTCGACTCGCCCGGCGCGCGCTGTATCCAGCTGAAGCTGCCTGAGGTCCACGAGAGAATGGTGTTGAACGCGTCGATGCCCTGCGCCCCGGCGGCCACCGCATGCACCACCCGGCCGCGGTCGAAGCCGATCTCCCCAACACCCGAGTCTGAGTCGACGCGCAGCGTGCCGGTGCGGTTGGCCAAACCGTAGAGCTGCACCACCTCGCCCAACATGGTGACAGCGATGGCGCCGCTGAAGGCCGACGGTGCGGGCTGCGCGCACACCCGCGTGAGCGTCTCTCGCAGCGACTGGAAGGTGAATGGCTTCGGCAGGTAGGCGAAGCGCCCGGCGCGCGTCTCCTGGTCGACCTGGGCGGTGGGGTACGCGGTCATCACCACGACCGGCACCGCCCCCCAGCGCTCGTGGAGGCGGGTGACCAGCTCGAGCCCGTTGAGGTGCGGCATGCGCACGTCGGTGATGAGCGCCGCCGGCCGTTCGCGCTCGATCCACGCCAAGACTTCGCGGGAGTCGGTCGAGCCGCGAATCTGCGAAGCGCCCAGCTCTCGGCCGAGCATGCCCACCGTGGCGCGCACGAGCTCGGGCTCGTCGTCGACCATCCAGAAGGGACCCGATGGGAAGCCGTGTGCGTTCTTGGTCATGAGTGGTGTTGCCCCGCCCGACTTCGCACTGAGCAAACGAGGGGCCATGCTCGAAATGCACGGGCGGCGCCGCAACCGGCTGATCAGCTTCAGCGAGTCAGATGTGACGGGCGGTCGCTTCTGGGCCGGTGGTCGCTCTCGTACCGGCTCCGAATGGACCGGGTCACGTCGCGCCCAGGCTGGGCGCCCGTTCGATTCGTGTTCGAGGGGATGAACGAGGTGACCAGCTGGCCACGACACCTGCCTGCGTTCTGCGTGCCGTGCCGCGTCGTCTGAGAGGCTACGAGCGGACCGGCCGCAGCCCGTACGCCTGCAGGCGCTTGCGGAGCGCGAGGCGCGAGACCCCGAGGCGCTCAGCCGACCGGGTCACGTTGCCTCCCGTTTGCTGGAACACCGCGACGATGTGCCGCCGGGTGAGCTCCTCGAGGGTGAGGTTGTCGGTGGCCGACGGGAGGCTCGCCGCGTCGCTCGCCCGCCACAGCTCGTGGGGCAGGTGCCGCGGGGTGATGGTCTCTCCTGCAGACAGCACCAGCGCGCGCTCGATGACGTTGCGCAGCTCGCGCACGTTGCCCGGCCACGCGTGTTGGCGCAGCGCCTCGAGGGCCTCGGCGGAGACGCCGGCGGCGGGCATGCCCACCTCCTGTCCCAGCTTCGCCACGAAGTGGTGCACGAGGTGGGTGATGTCTTCTCGGCGCTCGCGCAGCGGCGGGAGGGGAATCTCGAACACCCGCAGCCGCTCGAACAGGTCGGCCCGGAAGGCGCCGCGCCGCACCAGCTCGGGGAGGTCTCGGTTGGTGGCGCAGATGAGCCGCACGTCGCACGCCAGCGCTTCTTCGCCGCCCACCCGCCGAAACGGGTGCCCCTCGAGCACGCGCAGCAGCTTGCTCTGGAGATCTAACGCCAGCTCGCCGATCTCATCGAGAAAGAGGAACCCGCCCTCCGCCTGCTCGAAGAGGCCGCGCCGTCGCTTGTGCGCGCCGGTGAAGGCCCCGGCCTCATGGCCGAAGAGCTCCGACTCCATCAGCGAGGGGGAGAAGCAGGCAGCGTTCGCCGAGACCAACGGCGCGTTGCGGCGCTTGCTCATGCGGTGGAGCAGGTTGGCCGCCACCTCTTTGCCCACGCCCGGCTCGCCGGTGAGCAGCACGGTGGTCTTCGGCGCGCCCGCAGCGGCGGAGATCAGCTCGACCGAACGCTTCCACGCCGGTGATTCGCCCACCGGCACCGCCAGATCTTGGCTGCGATCGGCGCCTGCCCGCCGCGCCGAGGAGAAGTCGGCCGCGGAGGTCACCGCGTTGAACAGCGTCTGCCGATCGACCGGCTTGGTGAGGTAGTCGACCGCGCCGCTGCGCATCGCCTGCACCACCGTCGAGGTGTCTTCGAGGCCGGTGAGGCAGATGACCGGCAACATCGGGTCGACCGCCGCGAGCTGCTCCAGGAGCCGCAGTCCGTCGCCATCGGGCAGCCGCATGTCGAGCAGGGCCACGTCGAAGCAGCTCGCCTTCACCGAGAGCAGCGCCTCCTCGGCCCGGTTGGCGATGAGCGCCTCGTGCCCCCCACGCTGCAGCAGCAGCGAAAGCGCGAAGGTGAACGTCGGGTCGTCGTCGATGAGGAGGAGCTTGGCCACGGGTTACCAGTTGCCCCGCACCGCGGCCGGTGTCGAAGGGAGATAGAGCTGAAACATCGCGCCGCGCCGCTTGGTCGGGTTGTGGCGGAGGTCTCCGCCGTTGAGCCGCGCCAGGTCTCTGGCGATGGCCAGACCGAGGCCCGTGCCGTGGGCCTTGGTGGTGAAGAACGGGTCGAAGATGCGCTCGGCGATCTCCGCGGGCACCCCGGCCCCGTCATCAGACACCTCGATGCACACCGACGGCGCCGGCGTCTTGCCCGCCCGCACGTTGAGCTGCACGACGCTCGCCGCCGCGTCGAGCGCGTTTTCGATCAAGTTCACCAGCACCTGCTCCGCCTGCGACGCGTCGACCAACACCGGCGTCGCGAGCTCGCGCTCGGGCAGCTGGAGGCGGGCCGGCGCCTCCCGCGCGCGCAGCAGGCTCACCGCGTGCTCGAGGAGGAACGAGGTGTTGTGCAGCGAACGTTTGGGCGGCTTGGGCCGGCTGTAGGCGAGCGCATGCTGAATGAGCGACTCGACCCGCGCCACCAGACTGGGGATTCGCACCAACACCGTGTCGTGGGCCGGGTCGGCCTGGAGCGCCGCCTCGGTGAGGCTGAGAATCGACGCCAGCGGGTTGCGCACCTCGTGCGCGAAGCCAGCGATGATCGATTCAACCGTGTTGCGCAGCTGCACCCGCGCCAGCGCCTGCGACTCCGCCAGGTATTCGTTGATCGACGTCACTGTCGCCACGAGCTCGTCGGGCTGCGACCGGTGGGGAAGCCGCATGACGTGCACGAGCACGTGAGCCGACACCTGTGGAACGACGCCGAGGTAGGTGACGGGCAGCGCCCCGTGGAGCGCCGCCGCGTCTTCGGGGGCCACGGGCTGAAACGTCTCTTCGATGCGTTTGCCCACCAGCGCCTCGGGGCGCACCGAGGCGCCGCACATGCGCGCGGTGGCGTCGTCGGCCGACTGCACGACGCGGTCGGCGGAGAGCGCCAGCACTCCCACGTGTACGAAGCGCAGCGGCGTGACTGAAAGACCAGAGGGCGTGGAGTCCATGCGTGGGTAGCGACGGCAACGGGCCTCGGTGGCCAGCTGGTGTTCAGCGACGCTGCACGAAAGATAACGATCGCTTTTCGGCGCTGCACCGTTTGCCCGCACAATTCTCAGTGGGGTCAGCCGAGACTCTGGGTCAGCGAACTGAACGACGCCGTGCGTCGAAGCTCCACCGCCCAGCACCGTGGCAGGCGATGAAGAGGAACAGCACCGAATACACCAGCGCCAATTCGCCCTTGTTCACCGCGGGGAACAGCTGCGCCCCGAGCTGCAGCTTCCAGTGAAATTGGGTGTAGGCGACCGCCATGGTGCCGCTGCAGAGAAACGCCGCATAGGTGGTGAAGAGACCCACCGCGATGAGCAGGCCGCCGATGAGCTCGATGAGCCCTCCGAACCAGACCTGCGAGCCGATGTCGGGCTGCGAGCTGGTGAACAGACCGAGGATCTTCTGTACGCCGTGAAAGGAGAACAGCAGCCCCGCGGTGATGCGCAGCAGCGCGTAGGCGGCGTCGGCGCGCGGGCCCAGCAGTCGAGCGAGCGGGTCGGCCACGGTTACGGCGCCAGCGTGGCGAGCTCGCGCATGGCCTGGGCGATGTCGGCCTCTTGCGGCACCGACGCCAGCTCGAGCGCGTCAGCCAACCCGATGCCGGGCACGAACTTGCCGGCCAGCACCTTGGGCGGCGCCAGCAGCTGGTAGAACAACGAGTCGGTCACCCGGCGCGCGAGGTGCTCACCGAAGTTCGTAATCTCGGTGTCTTCGTTGACGAACAGCACCCGGCCCGTCTTGGTGACGCTCTCCTTGAGCGCCGGCCAGTCGTACGGAAACAGCGTGCGCAGGTCGATGACCTCGACGTCGATTCCGTCGCTCGCCAGCGCGTTCGCCGCCTTCACACAGAGGGGCAGGGTGCGCCCGTAGCTGACCACCGTCAGCGACGTGCCGCTCCGCACGATGGAGGCCTTGCCGAGGGGAATGGAGAGATCTTCGAGCGCCGGCCACTGCGGCACCCACGCCGAGCGATCTCCCAGCGGGGCGTCGATGAGCTTGGAGAGCGCGCGGTCGTCTGACGGCTCTCCGGCGATGAGCTGCTCGCCCTTCACCCGCATCAGCGCCTTGGGCACCAGGAACATCACCGGGTTCTGCTCTTTGCACGCCGACAGGAGCAACCCGTACGCGTCGAGCGGGTTCGACGGCATCACGATCTTCCACCCCGGGAGGTGGGTCGCCGTCGCGTCGAAGGAGTGCGAGTGGTACACGCTCCCGCGAATTCCGGAGCCCACCGGCGTCATCAGCACCATCGGCAGGTTCCATTGCCCGTTCGATGACCAGCAGGTGTTCCCCGCCAGCTTCAGCAGGTCGATGGTGTTGTAGATGTAGTCGCTGAACTGAATCTCCGCGACCGGCCGCTGACCCGCCATCGCCAGGCCCATCGCCATGCCCACGATGCCGCGCTCGTCGAGCGGGGTGTTCCACGCCGTCTTCAGGCCCTGGGTGCAGGTGAAGACCCCGCCCAGCGGAGCCCCCACGTCTTCACCGAACACGTCGGTCACGCCGAGGTTCGTCTCGGCGTAGTGCAGCGCCATTCGAATCGCTTGAGCCATGTTGGCCATGGTCGTTCTCGCTCACTCGTCCAGCGGGTTGCGCGCCGGCTCGCCGTGGAACACGTGCTGCCAAATGGTGGAGCCCTCGGGCATCGGCTCGTCTTTCACCGCCCGGGCCAGGTCGGCGAAGGTGGTCGCGTATTTCTCACGGAGCTGCGTCGCCTCGGCTTTCGACAGCACGCCGAACGCGTCGAGCTTCTCTTCGTACATCGCCAGGCAGTCGTTTTCGGCGGTGGCGAAGTTCGCGCCCGACGCCGAGGAGTGCCCATACAGCCGCGAGACGTTGGCTTCGACCAGGTACGGCTTGCGCTCGGTGCGCACGTATTCGAAGGCCTCTTTCAGCTCGAGGTACGCGGAGATGGGGTCGTTGCCGTCGATGGTCTTCGCGCGCATATTGAACGCCGCGCCGCGGTCGGAGATGCGGCTCACGCCCTGCACCTGCTGGTACGGCGTGGAGATGCCCCAGCGGTTGTTGGTGACCAGAATCAACACCGGCAGCTCCTGGCCCGGCCGACTCGACCAGATGAGGCAGCTGGCGAAGTCACCTTCGGCCGTGCCCGCGTCGCCGCCGGTGACGATGGTGATGCCGTCGCCGCCGTGCCGCTTCTGCGCCAGCGCGGTGCCCGGGGCCATCGCGTATTGCACCTCGATGGGCGAGCTCACCGGAGCGATGTTCCACTCGCGCTTCGAGAAGTGCCCCGCGAAGTTGCGGCCGCCCGAATACGGGTCGCTGGCCACGTTTTTCATCTGCCGCAGCGCGCCCACCGGAGGCTCGCCCAGCGCCAGCATCGTCGCCGACTGCCGGTAGTGGAAGTGGCCGTAGTCGAAGGCCGGGCCCTGGCCTTTCTTCATCAGCAGGCCCAGCGGCGCGTTGAACGCCTCTTCGCCGGGGCCGCCGATCCAGAAGTAGCCGTTGCCTTGTTTGTACATGGCGATGAGGCGCTCTTCGAGGCAGCGCGCCTGCACCATGACGTCGTGCATGCGCAGCAGCAGCGCGCGCTCGAGCGGCAGCGTGGTCGACCGGGTGATGAGCGGGGCGGTGCGGGGCTTCTTGGCTTCACGGGCCATGGCGCCGGAGTACACCCGACGCCGCGCCTCGTCGACGGCTACTTGTAGAAGTTGTTGTTCAACGTCATGACCTCATCTTCACAGTCGTTGAGGGTGCGAATGGTGTTGGCGCGCTCACACAGCAGCGCCACCTTCTTCAACTTCAGCTCGAAGTAGTCGCGCTTGCTCGGCTCCGCTTCGATGGTGGCCTTCATCACCGACAGCCGTTCCTCGACTTTGTCGCGCTTCCACTGGCCCAGGTACACGTCGTCGAGCTCGGCGTCGATGTCTTGCCGCCCGTCTTCGTCGCCAGCGTCGGTCGCCGCGGCCATCGGGGGAGCGGGGTGGGAATCGAGCGGAGCAGGATCGTCAGCGACGGTTGGCGCCGGCGTGGGGGGAACCACCGGCTTTGGCAAGTCGACCGCCACCGGCGCGGGCTTGGGCACAGGCTTCACCGCCTTCAGCGGCGGCGGCGGCGCGTCGGGCGGGCTCGAGGGCAGGTTGACGTAGACCAACACCCCCGCGAGCCACAGCGCCACCGCTCCGGCGATGAGCAGCGGTCGGTTCCTCGAGGCGGTGCGCTTGAGGCCGGCCACCTGCGCCTGGCGGGCCAGCACCTTTTCCCGGCCTTTGGGCGGCGGAGGCTCGTTGCCCACGGGCTCGATGGCCTGCAGGCTCATCATGGTCGCGGCGCTGCGCAGCCCGTTGGTCGCGGCGCGGAGGTCGGCCTTCACCTGTTGCGCGCTGGGCCGGGCGCCGGGCTCTTTCTCCAACAACCGGAGAATGAGCTCGGACAGCGGGCGGGGAATGTCGGGGTTGACCTCGTGGGGCACCGGCGGCGGCGTGTGAACGTGCTGCTCCATCACGTCCATCGGGGTGATGCCGGTGAAGGGCAGCTTGCCCGTCAACATGTGAAAGCACAGCACGCCGAAGGCGTAGAGGTCGGCCGGAGGGCCTGCGGGCCGGCCGCGCGCGTGCTCGGGTGAGATGTAGTCGGGGGTGCCGGCGATGCGAGTGACCTCTTCTTGTTTTCGCCGCGCGAGGCCGAAATCGAGCAGCTTCACGTACCGGGCATTGCCCTCTTTCACCAAGAAGACGTTGGCCGGCTTGAGGTCGCGGTGCACCACCCCGGCGGCGTGTGCGGCGGCCAGCGCGGAGAGGACCTGCTCGAGAATGATGGCGGTGTCGGCGGCGGAGACGGTGCCTTCACGCGCCAGGAGGTCGTCGAGCGCCTCGCCCTCGAGCAGCTCCATGATCAGGTAGTGCCGCCCGTCTTCGAGCGTGCCGGCGCCGAAGATGTTGATGATGCCGCGGTGTTTGATGCTGCTGACGACGCGGGCCTCGTCGAGCAGGCGCTCCATGTCGCGGGCGTCGGTGACCAGATCTCCGCGCAGCACCTTCACCGCGACGTGTTTGCCGATCATCGGGTGCACCGCGCGGTACACGTTGCCCATGCCGCCGGAGCCGATTTTCTCCTCGACCACGTACTCCTGCAGCTTCTGGCCGATGAGCGAGTCGCGCACCGCCGGTCGCTTGCCGCTGACCGGAGCCCGCTCGCGCGTCTTCACGTCAGCCACGTTTTCGTCGCCGCGCATCGACGGTGTGACACCGGCGCGCAGCTTGGCGTTCTTCTCGGAGTTGATGAGCGACGTGCCACACGACGGGCACGTGCGCGTACCGGGAGGGGAGACGGTGCTGCAGCGGGGGCAAGGCAGGCCGGCCATGGGGTGAGCAACGTGGAGTCAACCACAGGTGCCGGGCTTTCGCGGCCCTTTCGCTACGCCGCCGGCATCGCCTCGCGCAGCCAGTCGCGCCGGTCGAGCACCCTGCAGCCGATGGCGAAGGCCAGGTCTTCGTCGCCGATGGCCCGGTGCCCCTCGACGTCGGCCCGGGTACGCGCCAACTTGAGAATGCGGTCGAACGCCCGTGCCGACAGCCCGAAGCGCCGCACCGCGAGCTCGAGCTGTCGAGCCGCCGCTGGCGAGGTGACGCAGTGCCTGCGAACCAGCGCCGGGCCCATCTGGGCGTTGCAATACACGCCTGGAACATCGTGGAATCGCTCGGCCTGGAGCGCTCTCGCCGCCTCGACCCGCGTGCGGTACCAGGCCGACGGCTTCTCCACGAGGTCGAGCTTGGTGATGGCGTGCACGTCGACCGGCCGGCACTCCAAGGAGATGTCGATGCGGTCGAGCAACGGCCCAGAGATCTTGGCGTGGTAGTCCAAGACCCGCTGCTTCGGGCACTGGCAGGCGCGACCCGGCACGTTGAAGTACCCGCACGGGCACGGGTTCATCGCGGCGATGAGCATCACCTGGCACGGGTAGGTGACGTGGAGGGTGGCGCGCGCGAGCCGAACCACGCCTTCTTCGAGCGGCTGGCGGAGCACCTCGAGCACGTTGCGCCGAAACTCCGGCAGCTCGTCGAGGAACAGCACCCCGCGGTGCGCGAGGGAGAGCTCTCCGGGCCGCGCCATCGGGCCTCCACCCACCAGGCCGGCGTCGGAGATGGTGTGGTGCGGCGCGCGAAACGGCCGCTGCTGAATCAGCCCCGGCCCGCCGGCCAACAGCCCCAGCACCGAGGCCACGGTGGTGACCTCGAGCGCCTCTTCGAAGCCCATCGAGGGGAGAATGGTCGGCAGCCGTCGCGCCAGCATCGTCTTGCCCGAGCCCGGCGCCCCGCACAGCAGCGCGTTGTGCCCGCCCGCCGCCGCGAGCTCGAGCGCGTCTTTCACGTCGTGCTGGCCGCGCACGTCGCACATGTCGAGCGGGCTCCCGGCGGCTCGCGCCGAGCCACTGCGCCGTACGTGGGGAGCCACCGGCTCGTCGCCGGTGAAGTGCAGCACCGCCTCGTGGAGCGTGCGCACGGGGAGCACCTCGAGGCCGCTCACGAGCGCCGCCTCGTCGGCGTTCGCCTCGGGCACCATCACCCCGCGGAACCCGGCCTTGCGCGCCGCCACCGCGAGCGGGAGCACGCCGCGAATGGGCTTCACCTCGCCGTCGAGCGAGAGCTCTCCGCCGAAGAGGTAGGGCGTCAGCGCTTCGTGGGTGAGGTGCCCCGACGACGCGAGAATGCCCAGCGCGATGGGCAGCTCGAAGGTGGCGCCCTCTTTCTTCAGGTCGGCCGGCGCCAGGTTCACGGTGATGCGCTTCTGCGGCAGCGCGTATTCACCGTTTTTCAGCGCGGAGATGACGCGCACCTTGCTCTCCCGCGCCGCGCCCTCGGGGAGCCCCACCACGTTGAAGAAGGGCAGGCCCAGCGACATGTCGACCTCGACGTCGACCACCAGCGCCTCGATGCCCACCACCGTCGCCGACTTGATCCGCGCCAACATGGCTCACCTCCCAGAACGAGGAGCCAGTGAGCAACGGGTGGGCCAGGCGTTTTCTCACCGCGCGAGAGCGGCTCTCCCCGAGGCGTGGGCGCTGGCACACCGGCGCCGCAGCTGGTAGCGAAACCGCCCATGACTCAGCGCTCGAGCCGGCTCGAAGTTCAGGTGCGCCGCGTGCGGCCGTCGACGTTGCCGCTGCCCGCGTACCAAACGGTGCTGTCGGCTGGCGCTGACCTGGTGGCCGATGTCGAGAGTGACGTGACGCTGGCGCCGCTGCAGCGCCGGTTGATTCCCACGGGGTTGGCGGTCGCGCTTCCAGCCGGCTTCGAAGGGCAGATTCGCCCGCGCTCGGGGCTCGCGGCGAAGCACGGCCTGACCTGCCTCAACGCCCCGGGCACCATCGACGCCGACTACCGCGGTGAGGTGCAGGTGCTGCTCGTGAATCTGTCGGATCAGCCGGCAGTCATTCGCCGCGGTGACCGCGTCGCTCAGCTCGTGGTCGCGCCAGTCGCGCAGGCCGAGTTCGTCGAAGTCACGACGCTGTCTGAAACAGCGCGCGGCGAAGGCGGCTTCGGCTCCACCGGACGCTGAAAGACGCACTCGACGCGACGCTCAGCCCAGAACCCGAGGCTACGGGCAGATGACATCGTCGTAGACGTTGAAGGGCTCGCCCGGGCCGGCATTGATGCCATCGTTGCAGAGTGCGTCAGACACCGAGGCCACCCAGCTCGTCACGTACCAACTGTCGTTGGCGCCATCCAAATCGATGGACCCGGCGCCGTAGGCGCAGAACCCTCCGTTGGCGCCGGCGATGATGGCGTTTGGCCCGTTCATCGAGGCGGAGCACTCGGTGCCCGGCGGCGTGCCGTTTGAGGACGAGGGCTTGAGCGTGGGCGTCGCGCTCGAGGCTTCGACATTGGGCATCGGGCTCGCGCCCTGAAACTTGAAGAGGTCGACCTGGAACCCGTAGGTCGTGCTGGTGGGCGCCGAGGCACTCGCCGCGGAGCGGATCTGCGCATTGGCGATGTTATTCGACGTACCGTACGCGTAGCGATTCCCTCGCTCGGGGAGAAAGCCCGCTGCGGCGAGAGCGCTCGTGTAGTCCTCTTTTTCGGCGTGGTACGACTTCTCGGCGAGGAAGATCGCGCGGAGGTTGGCGCGCACCTCGCTCTTCTTCGAGCGCGACTGGAACCTGATCAAGTTGGGGATCGCGACCGCCGACAAGATGCCGACGATGGCCACCACGATCATCAGCTCGATCAACGTGAAGCCAGCCGAGAGGTGTGCCTTGTGCGCACGTTTCATCGTTTGAGCATAGCCGAGTCGGCCCGCCGGAGCACGGGGGCGCATGTCTGGTGAGTCGCGTGAACCAGCGCCAGGTTTGGCGTCGTGGGCCCGGGGCCGATTCAGGTGGCTCCGAGGTCTACGCCGCGTCGGGAGGCCAGGAGATTGGCTGGCGGAGCACGACGAGCCGCGAGAGCGTGGCGAGCCGCGCCGAGTCGAGCTCGAGGCGAATGCCCAGCCCAGGCCGCTGCCGCAATGAGTGTCGCGGCACCGACACCGCCCACGCCACCTTCCCGCGCAGGGCCAGGGGTTGTGCGTTGGGCCAGCTCAGCTCGAGCTGTACCGGCTTGCCGATCTGCGCAGTCGAGTTCGTCACCACGAAGATGCCGCACAGCGCCCCGTCGGCGCCGACGCACAAGCAGTGCTCCGCGTTCACGTCGAGCCGCACCGCCAAGCGCCCGTCGGAGCCGAGGGTCGCCTCGATGCGCGGCTCGAGCAGCTGTGCGTTCGATGGGCGTGTCTCGTAGACGACGCTGGCGCTGGTGGTTCGTTGGGGGGTGCTCTTGGCCATGCGAGTCCTCACTCCACCGAGATGATCTGCCCGTCTGACACGAACACGACCAGCTGTTGGCCGGCGGCCAAGGTACCGACGCGCAGGCCCATCGCCGACACCTGAACCGCGAAGTCTTCGGCCGCCTTGAGGCGCTCGTCTTTCGAGAGGGCTTGCCAGCGCGCGGGGTCGATCTGACCGGAGAAGTTGCGCGGGTTCCGCTGCGGCGCAACAGCGCCCGAGAGGAGGAATGGCGACAGCTTCGAGAGCGCCTGGCTGCTCAGCGGCTCGTTCGCCCCTTCGTCGGGCATGATCACGCTCTTGCCCCAGCTGAGGAGCCCGGCGGCGAGGAGCACGACCACCAGCCCGACCGCCCGCCCATCGATGGAGCGCCCGCGGAACCGGTCGAGATTGAGGCCCGCGGCGAAGCGCTTCGTCGACGCCTTCTTCGGGGCGGGGCCCACTTCGTCGCTCTCATCGACGGGAGGCAGGTTGCCGGGGACACCAAGCGTGGTGGCGAAGCGCTCCTCGAGCGCGGCGTCGTTCTCGCGCGCCGGAGCCATGGCCTTGTACAGCTTGTCGTCGACCGCGGCCCAGGCGGGGTCGCGCGTCAGGGGGTCGAAGCCAGAGAGGCCGGCGAGGCGCGCCATGTTGTCGTTGATGGCCTCGTTGAAGCGAATCGTCGCCGCCAGAATCGCCGGGTCGAGCAGCTTGGCTCGAAGCGTGAGCTTCACGTACCGGGCCTCGGGCAGGAGCCCCGAAGTCAGCAGCGCGTCGAGGCTTTCGAAGCCCTGCACGCGGAGCATCGCGTCTTCCATGAAGGTCACCGCGCGGTTGCGCGTCACCCGATCGACGAAGATCGACGGGAGCGCCTCGCCGAACAGCCGCTGGAGCGGCACCTCCGACGCCTCGCCCGGCCGAACGAAGAAGCTCATCGCCCGGGTCAGCAAGAACTCGATGCGGTCGACCCGAAGCACGTCGTCTCCCACGAAGCGGCCCAGCATCGCGGCGTAGTCGAGCAAGGCCACCGGCGCGACCTTCGCCGCGTCGAGGTTGTTGCGGAACCACCGCATCGGCAGCTGCGCGTCGAGCGACACGACCTGCCGCTCGAGCTTGGGTGAGGCAAGCTGGAGCGCGGCGACGGCGCGGATGAAGTCTCCGCTCTCGAGCGTCAACAGCGCGTCGAAGTCGCGCGCGAGCCGGGCGCGTTGATCAGTCAGCGCTTGGATCTCGGAGGCTCCGGGCAGCAGCGTCGCCAACACGTCGATGATGCGGCTCACCGCGCGGAAGGCGTCGGCGGCGCGTTGAGACGTCGCGACGGCCTTGCTCAGCTCTTCTGACGGTTCGGCCATGAGTGTTCCAGTGTTGCACACTCTCACAGGACTTCAGACGCCGTTCGCGCTGGTGGTGCCGCCGAAGTATGGGCGGGGTGATGCCGCGCCAGCCTTGCTTCCGAGCAGCGCACCGCTACCGTGGGGCTCCGCTCGTGTCCTCCATTCCGCGCACTGGTCTGTGTCTCGTCGGCCTCCTCTTGGGGAGTGGGTGCGCCACGGCCGCGCTCATCGGAGCGCCCCCCGTGGTGGCCGAGGCGAGCGGCGCCGCCAGGGTGGTGGTGGTGGAGCCTCCGGCCGAGCTGCTGCCCCGGCCGACGTTGCCCGCTGGCCAGGCGCCGGGGCTCTTCACGCAAGGCGACGTGTTGGCCGACGTGTACGCGCGGCTCCCGGCGGCGGTGCACAAGCTGCGCCCGGCGTGGCAGGTGCGCACCACGAGCGGCGCGCGGCAGCTCCAGGGGCCGGTGGCGCTGGTGCGTACAACGATCGAGCGCAGCGACGTGGCGCAGAGCGACCGCACGCTCAAGAACACCGCCTTCGCCTTCGGCGTCTTCATCTGGCCGCTGCTGATCTGGGCCGGCCAGCCCATCACCGAGACCTATCGGGTCGACGGGTTTCTCGAGCGCTACGACGTCGACGGGGCGTCGGTGCTGTCGCGGCTGATGAAGGCTC
Organism: Archangium sp.; assembly: GCA_016793525.1. Next base: position 13,929 of record JAEUJT010000479.1, read on the forward strand.
CCGGCCAGGCGGCCCCGGCGGTGAACGTCGAAGACCTGACGCCGCGCGACCAGGCACTGGCGCTCGAGGTGACCTACGAAGAGGGCCTGTTGGCCGATGAATCGCCGCGCACCAGCGTGCTGGTCGAGGGCGTCGTGGCCCGGTTGGCGGCGGCAGTGGTGGCCATCGTCGAAGAGCCGTAAGACACGGGCATGAGCTTCTGGGACTCCATCAAGCCGGCGACGCGCGCGCCCGTGGCCACGGCGGTCGATCTCCAGGCCGACCAGAAGACGGTGAAGGTGGCGTGGTCCGACGGAGTCGCGACCGAGGTCTCCGCGCGAGCGCTGCGCCAGTATTGCCCCTGCGCCGAGTGCGTCGAGGAATGGAGCGGCCGCCGCACCTACGACGTCGCCACCATTCCCGCCGAGCTGAAGGTGCTCGAGCTGGCTCCAGTGGGGAACTACGCGGTGACGTTCACCTTCGGCGATCTGCACCGCACGGGCATCTACAACTGGGAGTACCTGCGCCAGCTGTCGACCCACGGAGCGGCCCCGGCATGACCGACGACGAGTGGAAGCCGACCGGCCCGACGATGTCGAGCGATGGGAGCCTCGAGGGTCGCTTCGATCAAGTCGCGCCGACCACCGAGCGTCCGCCCGCAGAGGCGCCGCTCGAGCTCGAGGCGCGGCCCGCCGTCGAGGGCCACGTGTGGGACGGCCCGGAGGTCCCCGAGGCGCCACCCCCGAAGTCGGCGCTGCGGATGCTGGTGGTGGTGCTGCTGTTGGCGCTGGTGTTGATCTCCGGCGGCGCGTTTCTGCTTCTGGGCACCACGGCGCCCGCGACGCCCCACCGGCCGGTGATCCCCGACGGGGTGCACACCCCGCCGGCGGTCGAGGCGCTGCTTCCCTCGCTTCACCACTCGGCGATTGTCGACAGCACGCCTCCCGGCGCGAGCATTCTGGTCAACGGCGAAGTGGTCGGCGTCACGCCATGGGCTGGAGACAACGTGTGGGGCAATGTCGAGGTGGAGCTGCGGCTGAAGGGCTTTCAGCCGTGGAGGGGCCGCCTGTCGGGCGCTGGTGAGTCGTCGCTCTCGGCCACCCTGAAGCGCTAGCAGCGAGCCGGTTCATTCGACGGCGTGTCACTCGACGGCGTGCGCTTTGTCGTAGGCGCGCAGCACCGCTTGCACCACCGGGTGCCGCACCACGTCGACGTCGGTGAAATCGGCGAAGGCCACGCCCTCGACCCCGCGGAGGATGCGCTGGGCGTGTACCAGGCCCGAGGTCTTGCCCACCGGCAGGTCGATCTGCGTCACGTCGCCTGTCACCACGGCCTGCGAGCGTTGGCCCAAGCGGGTGAGGAACATCTTCATCTGCTCGACGGTGGCGTTCTGCGCCTCGTCGAGAATGGCGAAGCAGTCGTTGAGGGTGCGGCCGCGCATGAAGGCCAGGGGCGCGACCTCGATGGTGCCCTGCTCGAGGAAGAGCTGGGCGCGCTCGCTGTCCATCATG
>JAEUJT010000494.1 GCA_016793525.1 Archangium sp.
TGGCCGATGACGAGGTGGCCGTCGACGCCCTGGCGCAGGCGGCCATGGGGTTGGCGGTGCCGTCGTCGGTCGAGGTGGTGACGCGCACGGTAGCGACGGTGAATTACCCAGCGCTGGCGGCTGACGGCGTGCGCACCCTGGTGCTGTTTCGCGATGTCGCGGCGGCGGTCTCGGCGCGGGCGGGCGGGTTGCCCGACGGGGTGTTGAACGTAGGCAACGTGCACGCGGGGCCCGGTCGGCACGCGGTGACGCGCACGGTGTTTCTCTCTGGCGATGAAGAGGCGCAGCTCACCGCGCTCGACACGAGCGGAATGGAAGTGGTGCTTCAGGCCGTGCCCGCCGAGCGCCCGATGCACCTGGGCCGCAGCTAAGTACGTCGCGGCGTCGCGGCGCGGGTGAGCCGGTCGTTCACCGCGAGGCCCAACCCCGAATCCGTCGGGCGAATCGCGACGATGACGTCGCACCCTCGTGCATCGGCTTCGCGCAGGAGCCCGTAGAGCGCCCGCGCATAGCCCTCGGCGTCATCGGGAATGGCGAGGTGAATGGCTCCCGTCGGAGGCTGTTCACTCGACGGTGCGAGCACGGCGACGCGGGCCCCGGCGGCGAGGCGCTTCGTCACCTCCTTCTCGAGTGAATCACGGGTCGCCAGCACCAGGCCGGCGCGCGGAGCGTAGTGTGAGGCCACCATTCCCGGCGCGCGAATGTCGGTGGCCGCCGTCGCGAGGGGCACGCGGGCGTGGAGCGCGGCTTCGATGGCCTCGAGGGGCACGCCTCCAGGTCGAAGGAGCCGGGGGGCGACGCCGCTGAGGTCGACGATGGTGGATTCGACGCCGACGGTGCAGGGGCCTCCGTCAAGGACCTCCGCCACGTCGCTGCCCAGCTCGTCGCGCACGTGCTGCGCGGTGGTGGGGCTGACGCGGCCGTAGCGGTTGGCGCTGGGGGCGGCGATGCCTCCGGCGAATTCGCGCAGCAGCTCGAGCGCCAGCGGGTGGTCGGGCACGCGGAGGCCGACGGTATTCTGCCCACCCGTCACGGCGTCTGAAGGGCGGTCGCTCCGGGGGACGATGAGGGTCAAGGGCCCCGGCCAGAAGGCGGCGGCGAGGGCCTCGGCGTGCGCGGAAAAGGTGGAGGCCCAGCGGCGGGCTTCGGGGAGGTCGGCGACATGCACGATGAGTGGGTGGGTGGACGGTCGGCCCTTCACCGCGAAGATGCGGCGTACGGCGAGCTCGTTCGACGCGTCGGCGCCCAAGCCGTAGACGGTTTCGGTGGGGAGGCCGATGAGGTCTCCGCGGCGCAGCGCCTCGAGGGCGCGGGTCAGCGCTGGACGCATGGTGGCGCCATGCTAACAGCCCGCGCGCCATGCCCAGCCAGCCATCGAAGAAGCTCGACACGTTCAAGAACCCCGCACCGGTCCGCGACTACGAAATCGCCTTCGACTGCCCAGAATTCACCTGCCTCTGCCCGTTGACCGGTCAGCCCGACTTCGCGCACTTCCGCATTCGCTACGTGCCCGACGCGCTGTGCGTCGAGCTGAAGAGCCTCAAGATGTACCTCTGGAGCTTCCGCGACGAAGGCGCGTTCCACGAGGCGGTCACCAACCGAATTCTCGAAGACATCGTGAAGGCCGTGAAGCCGCGGCACCTGGTCGTCGAGGGCGACTGGTACGTGCGCGGGGGCATCGCCACCAAGGTGACGGTGACGCACGAGGGGAAGCCGTCGAAGAAGCGGTAGAAACTGGAGCGCAGTGGAGCCCTGCGCTGACGTCGCGTGCATGCGCGGTGAGGCGATGCCTCGACAGGTGCGGTTGCTGACGATGTTGGAGTTGCTCGGCACGCTGCGCCGGACGGTGTACCGCGACTTCGAAGTGCTCGAGTTCATCGGTGGTGGGCCTGGTGACGAGCGCCGAGGCCACGCGAGGTCTCGGCGGCTCCGTTCATGCCTCACTGTGGAGGAGTTGCGTGGGCTGCGCGCCGGAATCTGCACCTTTGCGAGGTGGCCCCGGTGTTGCTGGGCTCTGAACACGTTCACGTCGCTTCAGAGGTTGCCCATGGGTCTACTTGTCGCTGCAGTCGTCGGAGTCTCGGTTGGAGTACTGGCGCGGCGGGTGTTCCGTGACGACCAGACCCTGAGCTGGGCGCGCACCATGGCGCTGAGCCTGCTCGGCGCGTTCCTTGGGCGTGCCGCGGAGCTCCTCATCACCTTCGAAGGAGGCGGGCTCGAGTTCGCGCCATCGGGCGTGATGTGGGCAACCGTCGGCGCGTTGGCGGTGGTGGCCTTCGCGACGGTCGCCGAGAGCCGCGTGCGTGCGCGGGCTGCCTATACGGCGGTCGCTGTGCCAGCGCGTTTCTTCGTGCCCGCGCGCTTGGTGCCGATGAGCCCGTAGCGCTTGAGCTTGCGGTACAGCGTGACGGAGCCGATCTGCAGCTGCTCGGCGGTGTGGGTCTGGTTGCCGCCGTTGAGCTCGAGCGCGGCGAGAATGTACTCCTTCTCGATCTGCTCCATGGGCCGCACGGTGCCCGACGTCGCGACGGGAATCGGAAACGCCTGGCGAATTTCCTCGGGCAGGTCTTCGAGCTCGACCCGGCTGCCGCGCGCGAGGGCCACGGCCCGCTCCATGGTGTTCTCGAGCTCGCGCACGTTGCCCGGCCACTCGTAGCGCAGGAGTTGATCTGCCGCGGCGGGCGCGATGCCCACGATGGTGCGCTTCATGCGCGCGGCGGAGTCGGCGAGCAGCACCCGCGCCAGCGCCAGCACGTCGTCTCTGCGCGAGCGCAGCGCGGGCACGTGCAGCTCGACCACCTTGAGCCGGTAATACAGGTCTTGGCGGAACGTCCCTGCGGCGACGCCCTTGGCGAGGTCGCGGTTGGTCGCGGTCACGACCCGCACGTCGACGCGCCGGTTCTTGTTCTCTCCGACGCGGCGCACCTCTCGCTCTTGCAACGCGCGGAGCAGCTTGATCTGCATGCCCGGTGACACTTCGCCCACCTCGTCGAGGAGGAGGGTGCCGGTGTTGGCCGCCTCGAACAGGCCTGGGCGGTCTTGAGTCGCGCCGGTGAACGCGCCTCGGGCGTGGCCGAAGAGCTCGCTCTCGAGCAGCGTCTCGGTGATGGCGCCGCAGTTGATGGCGATGAAAGGCCCGGCCGCGCGCGTGGACTCATCGTGCACCAGCCGCGCGATGCGCTCCTTGCCGGATCCGCTCTCTCCCGTGATGAGCACGGTGGAGTCGACCTTGGCCACCCGCCGCGCGAGATCGAGCAGCTGCCGCATCGGCGCGCTCTTGGCCACCAGGCCGAGCGGCTCGTCGACGTCGGGAACCGCGCGCACCAACGCCCGGCGGTGGGCCCGCAGCTTCTGCTCGGTCGCCTTCAGCGTGCTGGTCACGCGCTGCAACGAAACGTCGAGGCACTCCTTGAGCCGAATGGGCTCGAAGAAGTGCAGCTCGTCGAACCGCTCGTCGCCCCATTCTTCGCGGGTGCGCCCGGTGAGCTGGCACGCCGCGTCGCCGCAGCCGAGGCAGCGATCTTCGAGCACGTACACCTCGGTACCCGAGCTGCGGCTCAAGTACCCGCTGGTCAGGCCGCTGATGGTCCAGCACACCGCGACGTCTGACTGGCCGAAGTGCAGCAGGTGCTGCTCGGCTTCGTACGACGAGCTCAGCGTCAGGCCCTCTTTCGAGAGCGGGCCCCGGCTGCCGGTGACGATGCGAAACAAGCCCTGGAGCGTCGCGAGCCGCGTGCCCGCTTGTTGCCAGTCTTCGTCGCTCTCCCACGTGAACTCGGTCTTGAGCGCCTCGGCCATGCGCCACCCTTGCGCGAAGCCGAACTGCGTCAGCACCGTGCGCGCCGCGAGCAGGCCGAAGTTCTCGACCAGGTACTTGCGCAGCAACCCCATGGCGACCGCGTCGAGCAGCAGCGCCCGCTGGCCGGCAAAGCGGATCAACCCGCCTTCGGGATCGAGCTCCAGGAGCTCCTGGTGGTGCAGGTCTTCGACTCGCATGTGCCGGCTTTCTCCTTCGAAGGCGGCGCGCGCTCGTTCGAAGTGAAGGGGTTGGTACTTCATCACGAACGAATGCACCAGCGGCCGAGGTCGGGCCGAAAGCGAAGTGCCCGCCGTTGCTCGCGTCGAAGCGTTGGCCGAGAACGTGCTGTGGGTGACTCCGACTCGGCGCGAATCGTCGCGCTGCGCGTGCCAGGAGCACCACATGAATTGGGATCAACTGCAGGGCCAGGCGAAGCAACTCGGCGGCAAGTTCAAGGAGAAGTGGGCGAAGTTGACCGATGACGATCTCCTCCTGCTCCAGGGCAAGAAGGAAGTCTTCCTGGGCAAGCTCCAGGAGCGCACCGGCTTGGTGAAAGACGAAGCCGAGAAGCAGTTCGACGCGTTCCTCGGCACGCTGGCGATGGACCCGAAGGCCGCCGACACCACGACCACCGCCGCCGCGTCGCCCAAGTAACACCGCTGCACCCGCTCGGAGCGACGGTCGTTGGTTTGGCCGTCCTCCGCTTGGCGCAGCGACTCACGTCACTCGTCGAACAAGGGAAACACCCATGCTCTGGACCGTCGCAGTCGTGCTGTTGGTGCTGTGGGCGCTCGGAATGGTGAGCTCGTACACCATTGGCGGGTTCGTCCACGTCCTCCTCGTCTGCGCCGTCGTCGTGGTGCTGGTGCGGGTCATTCAGGGCCGCACGCTCTCCAAGTAGCGCTCCACCTTTCACTCCACGCCCTTTCAAGGAAAACCAATGCTCCACAAAACAATGACGATGTCTCTCGCGGTTCTCGCGCTCGGCGGCTGTGCCACCGTTCAGATTCCCTCCGACCGGCTCCAGCGCAGCGAGGCCAGCATTCGCGGCGCCGAAGAGCTGGGCGCGTCGGGCGTGCCGGCCGCGCGGCTCCACCTACAGATGGCGAAGGACCAGACCGACGCGGCGAAGAAGATGGCCGCCGCTGGCGATGAGCGCGCGGTGTTGGTGTTGGCGCGCGCCGAAGCCGATGCCGAGCTCGCGCTCGGGCTGGCCCGAGAGGTCGCGGTTCACCAAGAAGCCGAACGCGCCTCGGAAGACCTGAAGACCGTTCAGTCTCGCGGCACGCCGTAAGCCCACCCACCCCTTTCCGAAAGACATGAACATGACCACACCGACTCCCATGAAGCTCCTCGCCGTCCTCTCCCTCGCAGGCGCGCTGGGCGGTTGTGCCTCGGTCGCGCCCGCGGCGCTCGTCACCGCGCGCAACTCGTACACCGCCTCGAGCACCGGGCTCGCCGGCAAGATGACGCCCACCGAGCTGTACGATGCGAAGAAGGTGCTCGACCAGGCCAACACCGAGTTCGCCGAGAAGGGCGACACCCTCGTGCTGCGCGACTACGCGTACATCGCGCAGCGCAAGATTGAGCTCGCCGACGTGAAGGCGCGCATCGAGGTCGACCGTCAACGCGTGGCCGAGGCGACCAAGCAGGGCGTGGTGGCGCGCGACAGCCAGGTGAAGAGCACCCAGGCCGCGCTCGCCAACACCCGCGAGCAGCTCAAAGACGAGCGCACCGCCAACACCGCCGCCACCACCGAGCTGAAGAACGCCAACACCGCCCAGGGGAAAGAGCTGGAGAAGACCACCGC
>JAEUJT010000499.1 GCA_016793525.1 Archangium sp.
CCACCGGCGGCGACGTCACGGTGGTGAGCGACCTGCTCGCTTCGTACATGCAGTGGAAGAAGTTCGACCTGACGACGCCGGTCACCACCCAGAAGCTCACCGTGGTCACGCCCACCGGGTACATCGGCATGCCCGAGCTCGTCATCTACGGGTACGACGCCACCGCGACGCCTCCGCCTCCTCCGCCGGTGAACCAGGCGCCGGTGTTGAGCGCCATCGCCAACCTCACCCTCGCGGCGGGCACGGCGGGGTCGACGCCGCTGTCCGCGACCGACGCCGACGCAGACGCCATCACCTTGAGCTTCGTCGGCACGCGGCCCTCGTTCGTCACGCTGACCGATTCGAACGCCGGTACCGGCTCGGTGAACGTCAGCACCCAGTCCACCGCTGGCACCTTCACCCTCACCGTGCGCGCGACCGATTCCAAAGGCGCCACGAGCGACAGGGCCTTCACCCTCACCATCACCGCGGTGACGCCGCCCCCGACGGGCATGGGCACACAAACCGCGGTCCCCAAGGGCCTCATCGCCGGCAGCACGTGGATTCAGCACCTCGGGTACCAGGCGTATTTCCCCGAGGGCTACAACCCGGCCGACTCGAGCGTGAAGTACCCCATCGTCTTCTTCTTCCACGGGCTGGGCGCGGTGGGCGACGGCACCGACTCGGCGAACGGCCTGCAGAAGCTGACCCGCGACGGAGCCGACCGGGCGCCGCCGTACATGCTGCAGCGCAACCAGCTCCAGCCGATGTTGAGCGAGCCGGTCATCGTGCTGTCTCCGCAGACGTCGCAGCAGCTGTGGCTGGCGAGCGAGGCGTCGACCTTCATTCAATACGCGCTCGGTCTCTACGGCGCGAAAATCAACTCAAAGAAGGTGTACCTCACCGGCCTCAGCCTCGGCGGCGCGGGCCCGTGGGACGCCATCAACGACGTGCCCGGCTACGCCACCTCACCGGACCCGGCGCTGCGTGAATTGGCGGCGCGGCTGGCCCTCACCCGCTCGCAGACCACCGCCATCGTGCCCATCTGCGCGCACGCGACGATGAACGACTACCGAGCGCTCCGGGGCATTCCCACCTGGGCGCACCACGCCACGGGCGACGGCACGGTGCCCTACGAGCGCACGCGCATGAAAATGGCGCAGCTGGCGCTCGACGTGAACCCCGACGCCAACCGGCCCACCTCGGGCACGGTGACCGGCTTCTTCAACCCCTCGACCTCGCAGTGGGCGTGGAGCGCAGGCACCGCGGCGCCGGGCACGCCGGGCGAGTACCAAAAGCTGGTCTTCACCGTCATCAACGGCGGCACCCACGACACGTGGACCCAGGCGTACACCAACCCCGAGGTGTGGAAGTGGCTGCTGAGCCAGTCGAAGCCGTAGCGCGCGCAGTGCATCGCGTCGCGCTGGCGTCGGCGGCGGTGCTGTTGAGCTGCGATGGTGGGGGGCTGCCGCTCATCACCATCGACGGCACGGTCGAAGTTCCCGTCGCCGCGCAGGAGCGCTTCACCGTCGAGGCGCCCGGGCAACTCATCATCGAGGCCCAGGTGAGCGGCTCACCTCCGCTGCTGTTTCGCGCCGGAGTGCTGTGCGACGCGGGGGTCGAACCGAGCTTGATGCCGGTCACGTACACCACCACCGGGTGCTCGACCTCGACGCCGGCCACGGTGCGCGCGTGGGTAGCTCCGCGGCTGAACGCGGCGCTCGACTTCTGCGGCGTCGACGGCGGCGTGGGGCCGTGGCCCATCGACGTCGCGCCGGTGCACGCGCTGGCGGTGGGACGTCAGACGGTGAAGCCCATCGTCTCGACGGGGCTCTTCAACGCCTGCACCTCCGCGCACCTCGGCGTGCAGGTGACGCTGTCTGAAGAGTGACCTGCGTCAGGGCGCCTGCGTCAGGGCGCCTGCGCCACGTCGCCGCGAGGCTCGACCGCAAAGAGCAGCTGCTGGCCTTCTCCAATGGCCATTGACTGACCGGGCTCGAACCGACTCCGCACTCCGTCGACGGTGACGACGTAGCGAGGCTGGGCGTCGGGCACACGGACCTTGGTGATGCTCGGGCTGCGCGGAGCGAAGTACACGCCGTCGACGATGCGCACGCTGACCTCGACCGTCTCACCGGGTGTGCAGGTGTACTTCTTGGCCGCCAGCACGTCTGGCGCGTAGCCCACGCGATACGCGTCGACGAGCTCGGCGAATTGCCCTGGCCGGTTGTCTTCTCGAATGGTGCCCGTGCCCACACCGCGCACCGTGACTGGGCAGGGCCCTGACTCGGGCGGAGGCTCGTAGGTGACGACATACGCTCCGCTGGGCACCTGCGCGAAGTCCGTCACCCGGCGGTCTCCGTCGGGCGAACGCCGGGTCAGCGTGAGCGAACCGGGCAACGCCGACGTCACGGTGGCCCACGGCAGCCTCGGCACGGTGAGCCGCCCCGCGTCGTACCAGAGGTCGGGCTTCAGCTTGAGGTTGACCGACTGGGTGGCTGCGCCCAGGTTCAGGGCCGGCCGTCGGGCATCGACGCCCACGGCAACGATGGGCATCGCCGGCACCCACGCCCGAAGGCACTCGGGCCCGGCGCGGGTCAACGTGGTGACGACCTGCCCATTGAGCGTCACGTCGATGTCGAGCAGCTGCGTGCCGTCGCCCAAGGGGCGATACCCGGGCTGTGGTGTCGCTGCAAAGAGCGCCACGCCCGCCGGCAGCGCGACGCAGACCTGCACCGCCGACGGCTTGTCAGCACCCCACGCTGAGAGCCCAACCAGCCCCTGGACCACAACCATCGCTCGCCACGTCATGACCCGCTGTGACGCATGGGCCGTGCCGCACACCCGTGGCCTGACTTCAACGGTTTCGCGGTCGACCGGAGGGTTCCCAGCGACCCGTGTGAGGTGATGCGAACCCTGCTGGGTTTACTCGGTCACCACCGGCTGGCCGGCACTGATGCGGAGCGACGCGCGGGCCGACGCGAGCTCGGCGCGAGCTTGGATCTGCGAGACCTCGGCGGAAAACACGTCGCGCTCGCTCTGAATGACGTCGATTTGCGTGGCGACGCCGGCCTCGTAGCGCTCCTTGGCCAGCGCCGACGCGCGCTGCGCCGCCTCGACCTGCGACTCGGTGGCCTGCACCTTGATGATGGACGCCTGAATGCGCTGCCAGTCACTGAAGATTTGGTCCTTCGCCGCCAGGCTGAGCCGCTCGAGCGTCAGCGCCGACGCCGACTTCTGCGCCTCGGCGATGCGCGGCGTCACCACCGTCGGCCCGTCGAGCCGCCAGGCGAAGTTGACGCCGAAGTTGTACAGCGCCGACTGCCCTTGAAACCCCGTCGCGTTGGTGAAGCGCTCGGTGAACTGCGCGCTCACCGTCGGCACCAGCGCCAACCGCGACGCGATGGCCTGGCGGTCGGCCGATTCGATGTCTTTCATCGCCGCGCGAATGGCCGGGAGGTTCGACACCTGGCTCTCGAGCGACGCCTCATCGGCCTCGGCGTGCAGGTCGTCGTTGGGGAGCGACACGTCACCCGCGGGCTCCAGGCCGGTCACGGTGCGCAGGCTGCGCCCGGTGGTGGCCACGAGCGACTTCGCGTCGGCCACGAGCTGCTTGGTGCGCTCCACTTCAGCGCGGGCCCGGAGCGCATCGAGCTCGGTCACCACGCCCGTCTTCACCCGCGTCGTCTGCAACGCGAGCTGCGCCTCGGACACGCCCAACGACTTCTGCGCCGACCTGACCAGCGCCTGCGCCGCGGCGAGCGCGTAGTACGTGCCGACCACCTGGCGCTTCACCTGGTCGCGGGCCGCCGCCTCGCGCTCCGTGGCCGCGTCAGACGCCGATGCCACCGCCAGCCCGCGGAACCACCGGGCCGCGTCGATGAGCGGCAGGTCGACCCGCAGGGCCGCGTCGAGCTGGTCGGCGGGCACGATGACCAGCCGCGTCACCGTCATGCCGGTGGGCAGTGAGGCGACGGCCTCGAACTGGTTGTGGGTCCACCCGCCGCTGGCGGAGAGCGACGGCAGCAACGCCGACCACGCTTGGGTCAGCTGCGCCGCTGCCGCCTCCCGTTGGGTCAGGCTGAGGCGACGGTCGACGTTGTGCACGTCGGCCGATTCGAGGAACTGCTTCAACGACTGCGACTGCGCGAAGGCGGGCATGGCCGCCAGAGCCACCGACAAGACGAGGCGTTTCATAGGAGAGGCTTTCGAAAGAGACGTTGGCTACTTGCCGGCTTCGCTGGACAGCTCGCCCACTGGCCCGTCGACGACCGGCGCCGAGGCGGGCGCCTTCGAGCCGAAGCGGCGACCGAACCACTGCTGAATGTCGTCGAAGAACGAATACGTCACGGGCACCGCGAGCAAGGTGAGAATGAGCGACATCGACTGGCCGCCGACCACCACGCCGGCGGTGGCGCGCGAGAACCCCGAGCCGATGCCCTTGGCGGTGACGAGCGGCAACATGCCGGCCACGAAGGCCAAGGTGGTCATCAGAATCGGGCGCAACCGGTCTTTGTTCGCCTGCAGAATCGCCTCGAGCCTCGGCATGCCCTGCTCGCGCAGGTGGTTGGTGTGGTCGACCTGCAGAATGGCGTTCTTCTTCACCACGCCGAACAGCACGAAGATGCCCAGCAGCGAGAACATGTCGAGCGCCTGGTTGAAGAGCACGACCGAGGCCACCGCGTACGGCAGCGTCAGCGGGAGCGAGATGAGAATCGTGAGCGGGTGGATCCACGACTCGAACTGCGCCGCGAGAATGAGGTACATGAAGACGAAGGCCGCCAGCAGGCCGTACACGAAGCTGAGCGCCGTCTGTTTCATGAAGCGGGTCTGGCCCACGCCGGCGAGGTGGAAGCTGGGGGGCAGCTTCTCTTCTTCGACCGCTGACACGATGGCCGCGCCGATGAGCGACTCGTCGGCGCCGGGCGCGCCGTTGGCCATCAGCGTGATCTGCCGCTCGCGCTGGTAGCGGTTGATGGTCGACGGGCCGGTGCCGTCTTTGATGGTCACCACGTCGGCGAGCGACACCTGCCCCAGCCGGCGCGACGGCACGGTGATGAGCCGCAGCGCGTCTTGCTGGTC
>JAEUJT010000004.1 GCA_016793525.1 Archangium sp.
GACAGCCAGCACGTCTCGGCGGCGCTGTGGGCGGGCCGTGTGGCCTTCGCCGGCACCGACAACGGCGCGACGTACGACCAAGCCTTCTACGCGATGCTCGTCTCCATCTCCCCGAGCGCCGACTTCGCGGCGACGGCGGCGGCGATGACCGCGCGGGTGAAGCAGGCCTTTCCCGCGAACACCGGCGCCGAGGCGCAGATGAACGCCATCTTCCAGGCGAAGGGCGTGACCGGCTGCTCCAAGGTCCTCGAGGTGACGTCGACCACGCCGGCGCGCCCGTACTTCGCCGTGCCGGTCATCTCCGCGCTGGGCAACTCGCTGCTGCCGGGGCCGTTCCAGTTCAAGCTCAGCGTGCCTTCGGGTGCGCGCAGGGTGACGGTGCAGGGCCAGCTGGCTGCGGGTTCTCCCCTCGGCGGCGCCGCGGCGACGCTGACCGCGCTGGTGAAGGCGTCATCGCCCATCACCTTCACCCGAAGCGGCAACACGCTGACCAACGACTCAACGGAGTCGAAGGAGCTCACGGGTATGGGCACCGCGACCGCGGCCATCGACGTGGCGATTCCCTGCGGCAGCACGTCGGAGGTCTACGTGGCGCTCGCCGCTCCCGCCCGCTCAGGTGCCACGGCGCAGAGCGTGTCGGTCACTGTCGAGCCGCTGCAGAACTGCATGTTGCCCGTCGACGCCGGTACGCCGATGCCGATGGATGGCGGCAGCACCCTCGACGCAGGCGTGCCCGACGCGGGGCCGTCAGTCGACACCAAGACGGTGCCGTCGCTCGGCGCGGGCAATGTAACGTCAGGCAAGCCTGCCGCCACCGGCTGTGGCTGCACATCGGTCGACCTGGCGCCGGTGCTGGCCGCCGCGGCGCTGCTCTTCCTCCGCCGTCGCCGGTAGGCCGTGTTCGACGACGACGCCGAGCTGCTCGAGCACGAGCTCGTCGCGCCGCTCCGTGGTGGGGTGCGCGGCCAACGAGGCCGGAGCGCGCGAACCTTTCGTGGCGCCTCGGCGATTCTGGCCTTCGCCATTCTCTACACAGTCGGGCTGATGCTGGTGACGATGATGGTGTGGGCCAATATCGGGCCGCATGAGCCGTCGAGCTTCGTGGTGTCGCCTGGGGCCTGTGGGCTGCTGGTGGTGATGGGCGTCGAGTTCTTCGTGGCGCAAGCGCTGGCGACGGCCACCTGGCGCGCACTTGGCCCGAGTGGGCGCGGCATGATTCGGCCGTTGATGGTGTTCGGCCCGATGCCGTTGGTGGTGCTCATCGGCTTCGGCGGGTTGCTGCTCCTCGCGCTGCTGCGCGGCCCGCGGCCGCACTGACCTACCGCGCCTGAATACCCAGCGACTCGAGCCAGGCGGTGGCGCGGTGCTGACAGCGCTGCTGACGGAAGGTGTGCCAGCGCTCGAGCTCGGTCGGCAACCACTGGAGCGCGGCCTTGAACCGGCGCTCGGGCTTCGGCGCGGCGAGGGCCAGCTCGAGTGACTCCTTGAGCTGCACGTCAGCCAGCTGCTCGACAAAGGCGCGCATGTCGGCCACCACGTCTTTGGGGTCGGCGGCTGGCACCTGGCAGAACGAGGTCGTGTCGCTCTCGAGGTCGTCGACCGACACGCCGTCGTGCTCCTCGGGCGCGTATTCGTCGTTGACCAGAATCACGTCGCCGCTGCGGAGGTCGAGGAACCACCGCACGTCGCCCGGGTCGGCCTCGAGCGCCAGGCACAGCTCGGGCATGTCGACGGCGAGCGGCGTCATGCCGCGGTGGGCTCCGCCGCAGGGGCGTGCGCGCCGCCGTGCGACGAGTCGGCCGGGGTGATGGCGTCGGCGCCGTGCATCATCTTGCGCAGCAGCGGGGCCAGCCCCATGAGGCCCACGGCCGTCACCGCGGTGACCACGGCGATGCCGGTGAAGAGCTGGTATTCGCCGAGCTCGTCAGCGAACCCTCCGATGAAGCCGGCGAGGTAGTTCCCGCAGGCATTGGCGACCAGGAACATGGTGCCCATCATCAGCGCCGCGTACTTCTTGGGCGCGAGCTTGGTCACCATCGACAGCATCACGGGCGACAGGCACAGCTCACCGACGGTGTGGAGGAAGTAGGTCGCCACCAGCCACAGCATCGACGCCTTGGCCCCAGTCGCGGTCACCGCCGCCGCGCCGAGCATCACCCCGAAGCCCGACGACGCGAAGAGAATGCCCACCGCGATCTTCATCGGAATCGACAGGTCTTTGCCGCGCTTGGCGAGGCCAGTCCAGATGGCGGAGAAGACGGGCCCCAGCAACACGATGAACACCGGGTTCAAGTTCTGGAACCACGAGGCGGGAACCTCGAAGCCGCCCAGCATGCGGTCGACTTTTTCGTTCGTGTAGATGTTGAAGAGGCCACCCGCCTGCTCGAACGCCGCCCAGAACACCATGACGAACAGCGAGAGAATGAAAATCACCGCGAGGCGCTGCAGCTCGTGCGACGTCAGCGGCGCGCTGTCGGCCGGCATCTCATCGGCGACCCGGGGCTTCGGAGCCAGGCCGACGTCGCCGAGGAACCGCTTCGCGAAGGGCACGAAACACGCAAGCCCGAGCGCCATGCCCACGCCGGCGGCGGCGAAGCCCCAATGCCAGCCAACCTTCTCGCCCAACGTGCCCGACACCGCGCCGCCGAGGAACGCGCCGGCGTTGATGCCCATGTAGAAGATGGTGAAGGCGCCGTCGCGGCGAGCGTCTCCGGGCCGGTACAAGCCGCCGACCATGGTGGAGATGTTCGGCTTGAAGAAACCGTTGCCGAAGATGAGAAAGCCGAGCGCGGCGAAGAACGCCGCCTGGCCGGGCACCGCCATCAAGAAGTGGCCGATCATCATCAGCGTGCCGCCGAGCAGCACTGAGCGCCGAAGCCCGAGGAACCGGTCGGCCAGCCACCCGCCGAGGAGCGGCGTGACGTACACCAGGCCGGTGTAGATGCCGTAGACCTGGAGCGCGTACTTCTTGTCCCACCCGAAGCCGCCCTTGTCGGTCTGCGCGACCATGTAGAGCGTCAGCAGCGCGCGCATGCCGTAGTACGACATGCGTTCCCACATCTCGGTGGTGAAGAGCAGGTACAGCCCTTTCGGGTGCCCCGAGGTGTCGTCTGACGCGTAGTGCATGCGCGCTCCGGTGCGAGTGGCCCAAAGTCGGGCCGGACTGAAAAGCGGGCGCTCTGTAGCAGACGCGCGACGATTCCCGGTAGGGCCTGCCCGAAAAAACCCTCGGGAGATCATGGGCCAAGCAGACGGGTTGAAACTCCAGGGCGAGTGGAGTCACTCTTGTGGGCGATGTTGCGCCTGCTCCAGCGGCTCGAGCCAATCACCCCCGACACCCCCGACGATGCGCTCGTGCGCCGGGCTCAAAAGGGAGAATCGGCGGCCTTCAAAGCGCTCTTCGAACGCCATGTCGTGGCAGTGCGGCGGTTCGCCCGCGACCTGCTGCGCGACGCCCAGGCGGCCGACGACGCGACCCAAGAGACCTTCACCCGCGCCCACGTGCAGCTGCCCAAGCTCACCGAGGCCCATCGGGTAAAGCCGTGGCTGCTGGGCATCGCGCGCAACGTGGCCTTCGAGGCGCGGCGGCTCCACGTGCACGACGAGCTCGACGACGACGCGGGCGTGCCCGACGCGGTGCTGCCGGCGCCCAACCCCGAGGCGGTGCTGCTCGACGCCGAGCTCGAGCGCCAGTTCGCCGACGCGCTGACGCACCTGTCTCCGACGCGCCGGGCCGCGCTGCTGATGCGCATCGACCACGGGCTCTCCTACGACGACATCGCCGCGGCGTTCGGCTGGTCGATTCCCACCGTGAAGAACGAAATTCACCGTGCGCGGCTGGCGTTGCGCGTTCGCCTCGCGCCGCACCTGGGGGCGCTATGACGCACTGCGGCCGCGTCCATCAGCTCGAGGCCCTGGTCGCCGGAGAGGTGCCAGAAGGTCTGGCGTACGAGCTCCGAAGCCACGCCGAACACTGCGCGCGATGCCGCCACGAGCTGAAGTGGCTCGAGACCGAGCGGCAGCTGGCGAGGCGGCGGGCGGGCCGAGACGAGGTCGAGCACCTCTGGCGCGAGGCGCTCCCGGAGCGTCGGGGCCTCAAGCCGATGACCCGCGGTCTTCTTGGGTTGGCGGCGGTGCTGCTCCTCGTGCTCAACGTCGGCCGGGTGGCGGTCTGGGCCCATGGTGACGGCGCTTTAGGAACCACCACCGACGACGAGTGGAGCCTGCAGTCGTTCGACGTGATGTCGCGCTTCGAGCCTCCGACGGGTGACGCGGCGTGTTCGCGGTTGCAGCCAGGGCTCGCCGGGTTTCACTGCGGGTCGGTGCCGGCGAGCTTCATCGCCTCGCGTTGAGCCACCACCCTGGTAGCCTCGTGCGGCTTGACGACCGAACTCCGTGACGATGCCTCCGGAGCGCTTCGAGCGCTCACGGTCTTTCGTGATGTCGACCCCGCGCTGCTCGAGAAGCTCTCGACGACCCTGACCCCGCGCCAACTCGCTGCGGGAGAGGCGTTGATCCGCCAGGGAGACCACGGCGACGCGATGTTCATCGTGCGCACCGGCACGCTGCGGGTGCTGGTGCGCGGCGACGACGGGCGCGAGCGCGAGGTGGCGGTGCTGGGGCCCGGGGCGCACTTGGGCGAGATTCAGCTCCTCACCGCGGGCCCGCGCACCGCGTCGGTCTTGGCCGCGACCGAGGCCGAGGTGCTGCAGCTGAGCCGGAGCGCGCTCGACGCGCTGGGTGACGGAGGCAGCGCCCTCACCGACGCGCTGGCCGCTTCGGTGCACGCGCGGCTCCAGGCCGACGAGATCGCCTCGGTGCTGCGCTCCATTGTCGGCCCGGTGGAGCAGGCGGTCATCGACGCGTTCCAGAAGGTGGTGAAGTGGGTGTACCTGCAGCGCGGCGAGGCGCTGTTCCGCCAGGGCGACCCGGGCGACGCGTGGTTCATCATCACCGGCGGGCGGCTGGAGATCGAGATCACCAACCCCCAGGGCGAGAGCCAGGTCATCGGCCAGCTCGGGCGGGGCGACAGCCTGGGAGAGATTGCCCTCCTCACCGGAGAGCCGCGCTCAGCGACGCCGTACGCCATTCGCGACTCGCGCATCGCCCGCATCGACAAGGCCGACTTCGACGCCATCATGCTCGCGCACCCCGCGGTGCTGATGTCGGTCTCGCGAACCTTGTCTCGTACGCTGGTGGCGCGCACCGCCAGCGGCCCACGGAAGCGCCAGAAGCTTCGGCTCAGCATCACGGTGGTGAACGGCACGCCAGGCGCGCCTCGGGCCTGGGTGACTCAGCGGCTGCTCAAGGCGCTCGAGCTCACGGGGTCTGTGCTCCACGTCTCGAGCGAGCGGCTGGCGGCGCTCGGCGTGGTGCAGAACGCGTCGGCGCTGAGTGAAGAGCACCCGGCCTGGCGGCGCTTCGCGAGCTGGATCGAACAGCAGGAGGCGACACACGACTTCGTGGTCTTCGAGGCCGACGACACCGCAAACGCGTGGACCAAGCGGGCCCTGCGCGCGTCGGATCACGTGCTGGTGGTGTCGAACGCCACGGGCGACGTGAGCCTGTCTGCGGTGGAGCGCGAGCTGTTCGACCGCGGCCGCGAGAAGCGCCTCGGTGCGCGCACGAGCCTGGTGTTGGTGCACGGCCCCGACGTGCGAATCCCCAGTCGTACGGCGGCGTGGCTCGACGCGCGGCCCTTCGTGCAGCGGCACCACCACGTGCGTCAAGGGCGCGACGGAGACGTCGATCGCATCGCCCGGCTGATCAGCGGCCGCGGCATCGGGCTGACGCTCGGCGGAGGCGGCGCGCGCGGCTTCGCGCACCTGGGCGTGATTCGCGCGATGAACGAGCTCGGGCTGCCCATCGACTTCATCGGTGGCACGAGCATGGGCTCGATCATGGCCGGGCAATACGCCATGGGCATTTCGCTCGAGGAGGCGTTCGAGCTCAACGGGCGCATCGCGGCCGCGCAGCCGTTCCGCGAGTTCACGTTGCCTTTCGTCGCGGTGCTCCGCTCGCGGCGCATCGACAACAGCGCGCTGATGTCGTTCGCCGACGTGTGCATCGAAGACCTGTGGACGCCGTACTTCTGCATCTCGGCCAACCTCACCCGAGCGGAGATGATCGTTCACGAGCGCGGCCCGGTGTGGAAAGCCACGCGCGCGTCGGGCTCGCTCCCGGGCATCGCGGTGCCGGTCATCGAGGGCAACAACCTGCTGGTCGACGGCGGCGTCATCAACAACCTGCCGGGCGACATCATGCGCAAGCGGTGCAACGGCGCCGTCATCGCGGTCGACGTCAGCCCCGAAGAAGACGTGTCGATGACCCACGCCGAGTTCCCCTCGCCGTGGACCATGTTGTGGAACCGGCTGTGGCCGAGGCGACAGCGCATCGCGGTGCCGTCAATCAACGACATCTTGATGCGCACGTTGATGCTGGGCAGCGCGAGCCGAACCCACCAAGTGCGCCGCGAGGTCGACCTCTACCTGCGCCCGCCCATCGACCGCTTCGGCATGTTGGAGTTCGACGGCATGCGCGACATCGCCAAGGTCGGGTACGACTACGCGCTCCAGCACCTGCCGAAGTGGGCGGAGTCGTGGCAGCCGAAGCGCTGACGGCGCTCAGTGGCGCAGGCGGGTCTGCAGCAACTCGGCGAAGGCCCCCAGCGCGTCGGTGGCGGTGAACACACCGACCACCTTGCCGTTGTCGACCACCACCGCGGAGCCGAACTTCTTGCGTGCCATCTCCTCGACCACCTCGTCGACGGGCGCGGCGGGGCTGACCGTGTAGACCTGCCGCGTCATCACCGCGCTGGCCTTCGTGGTCGACACGTCACCGGAAAAGAGCGCCTCGAGGCGGAACAAGTCGCCATCGGAGATGACGCCGATGCACCGGTCGCCTTCACAGACTGGCAGGTGGCGAATGTTCAGCTCGCGCATCACGTCGTGCGCCTGCTTCACGGTGGCGTCGGGCGACACGACCTTCGGCGAGGTGGTCATGAACTTCTGAATCGGCGGAATGGATTTGCTCATGGTGCGCCGCTCAGTTCCAAGGGGCATGCCAAGGGCGTCGCCCGCGCCGGAGCGCCTGCGCCCGCAACGGGTGCGTCGGCACGCGCGTTGGCGCAAATGGTGCGCCGCTCGCCTCTCTCAGAGACAGACCGATTGGATCATCTGCTCGGCGGGCACCAGCGCGCGGCGCTCCGAGGTCAGGCGCGCGTCGAGTTCGAGCAGCTCGCGCTTGAGGGTCTGCGCGGCGGCGTGTGGAGCGCTGCCAGGCTCGAAGGCGTACGCGTCGACGTTGAGCAGCCGCTGGTCGAGGCCCGGGTGCGCGTTGAAGGTGACGAAGGTCTTCAAGAAGTTACGCGTCTTCCACCGGTCCCACGCGCTGACGTGGCGCGCGGTGAAGGTGCGGCGCAGCGTGCGGGGAA
Source organism: Archangium sp. (assembly GCA_016793525.1). Next base: position 7,433 of record JAEUJT010000004.1, read on the forward strand.
CACGCATGAAGCCGTGCCGCATCGCCGCGTCGAAGTAGGTCAGGTGATCAGCCGTGTGCACGACGCTCGCTTGCCAGAGCAGCACGGCGAGCGCCTTGGCGCGCGGAATGGCGTCGAACCCGGGCAGCTCCGCGGAGACGCCAGCCACCAGCTCGTTCCACGCGG